>DATGEL010000128.1 GCA_035310145.1 Dehalococcoidia bacterium | reverse complement strand
GATGTTAGGACTGGGGCTCGCCTCTTCCCACGCGCCGGGCATGTGGCGGCCGCCTTCCGAGTGGACGCACTTTCTCGAACGCATGCCGGATGAGATCAGGAACTCGCTGCCGCAGACGGCCCGGCAGGAGATCGCGTCGCTGGAGCTGCGGCAGGACTACTACCGCCGCATGCACGCCGCCTTCGCCACGCTGCGTGAGCAGGTGCAGACCTACCGCCCCGACGCGCTGATCCTGATCGGCGACGACCAGGGCGACCTGAACGCGCTCAAGCACCTGTTCACCTTCGACTCAGACAGCCTGCGTTCGGGCACGGGCGAGGTGCGCGCCTGGATCAGCGTGGCGGCGGCGATGGCGCGGCCGGCGAAAGTCGTGGAGTACGTGCCGGCGCACTGCACCTTCACCGGCTGCGGCTTCGTCTACTGGCCGTGTGCAGGGAATAGGGAACAGGGAATAGAGGGGGTAGCTGGTCGAGGGTGACGGCTTACCTTGGACGCCCACCCCTTCACCCTGCACCCTGAACGCTCACTCGCACGGGGGAAGCGATGAAACTGAACGACGCGCAGCACAGGAAGGCCGCGGAGGCGCTGTTCGCGGCGGAGCGCGACCGGACCCCGATCGAGCCGATCACGGCGACCTACGAAGAGGCGGACATCGAGGACGCCTACCGCATCGGCATGCTCGTCACCGAGCTGAAGCTGGCCGCGGGGCGGCGCATCAAGGGGCATAAGGTCGGCCTCACTTCGAAGGCGATGCGCTCACTCAACAACGCCACCGAGCCCGACTACGGCACGATGTTCGACAACTGGTTCGTGGCGGAGGGCTCGATCATCGAGATGGCCCGCCTCAACCGGCCGCTGGTCGAGGTCGAGCTGGCCTTCGTGCTCAAGCACGACCTGCCCGGCCCTTCGGTGAACGCGGCCGACGTGATCCGCGCCACCGACTTCATCCTGCCGGCGCTGGAGATCGTGGACAGCCGCTTCAGCCGGCGCGGCACCCGCGGCGTGATCGACAGCGTCTCCGACGCCGCCTCCTGCGGCCTGGTCGTCCTGGGCGGCAACCCGCGCCGCCTGGACCAGCTCGACATCCGCCGCATCGGCGCCAGCCTGGCCAAGAACGGCGACATCGAGGAGACGGGCGTCGCCTCGGCCGTGATGGGCAACCCGATCAACTCCGTCGCCTGGCTGGCGAACAAGCTGCACGAGTTCGGCGTGACCATGGCCGCCGGACACGTCGTGCTCTCCGGCTCGTTCATCAAGGCGATCCCCTTCGGCGCCGGCGACACGCTCACCGCCGTCTTCGACCAGCTCGGCGAGGTCAGCTGCACGTTCAGGTGAGAGGTTACAGGTGACAGGTGACAGTCCCGGCCATCCCCCCTGTAACCTGTAACCAGTCACCTATCACCTGACGCGGGGTGAGGCATGGCCGAGGACAGAGAGGCGCTGCTGCAGCACTACCGGCAGATGCGGGCGGAGCTGCTCGCCGCGATCGACGGCCTCTCTGACGCGCGGCTCAGCGAAGCGACGCTCGACGGCTGGTCGGTGAAGGACCACCTGCTGCATCTCGCCCTCTGGGACGAGCTGCGGGCGAGCGAGGTGGAGCGCATCTCCGCCGGGCACGACTCCGCCTGGCGCATGGCGGGCGAGCAGGATGCGGTCTACAACGCGCTGGCGCACGAACTGCGGCTCGGCCTCTCGCCCGCACAGGCGCGCTGGGAGCTGGCGCGCTCGCACGAGCGGTTGCTGGCGGCGATCGCGGCCGCCGGCGAGCGGGGCCTCGATGCCTCACGCTACGGCGAAGCGGGGTTGGTCAGCCGGCACGAGGCGCAGCACACGGGCTGGATCCGGCGCTGGCGGGGCGAAGTCGAGGGTGGAGGGTGAAGGGTAAAGGGTGAAGTCCCCTCTACCCTTCGCCATTTACCCCAATTGATGGAGGATGGCATGCGCGCAAACGCGGCCCTGGAGAAGTGGCGGGCCGGCGAGCCGGCCTACGGCGCCTGGCTCTCGATTCCCAGCTCGCTCTCGGCGGAGGCGATCGCCCGGCAGCGCTACGACTACGTGACCGTCGATATGCAGCACGGCGCGATCGACTATCAAGAGGCCGTGCACATGCTGCAGGCGATCAGCGTCGGCGAGGCCTCGCCCTTCGTGCGCGTGCCCTGGAACGATTTCGGCATCATCGGCAAGGTGCTGGACGCCGGCGCCATGGGCGTGATCATTCCCATGGTCAACAGCGTGGAAGAGGCGAAGCTGGCCGTCTCCGCCTGCCGCTACTTCCCGGACGGCGCCCGCAGCTTCGGCCCGGTGCGCGCCGGCCTGTACGCCGGCCCTGACTATTTCGCCCACGCCAACACGGAAGTCGCCTGCATCCCCATGATCGAGACGCGGCAGGCGTACCAGCGCATCGAGGAGATCCTCTCCGTGCCGGGCATCACCGCCGTCTACGTCGGGCCGGCGGATATGAGCATCACGCTCGGCCTGCAGCCGCGCATGGACAACGGCGGCGAGTTCGAGGAGATCCGCCTCGGCGTGGCGAAAGCCTGCGCGGGCCACGGCGTCTTTCCCGGCATTCACGCCAACGCGGGCCTGGCGGCGAAGCACGTCGCCGCCGGCTACAAGATGATCACGATCAGCAGCGACATGGGGCTGATCGCCGCCGGCGCCGCCGCCGACCTGCGCACGGCGCGAGGTTAGGGATTCGGGGTTAGGGGGTAGGATGTGCGGACGTCGGCCCCTAACCCCTGAAACCTACTCCCTGAGATGGAACGTGCCATGGCCGATTCGATTCGCGCGGACCAGGTAGGCAGCCTGCTGCGGCCGCCCGAGCTGCTCGAAGCCCGCATCGCCCACGCGGAGGGCCGCCTAGGCGACGAGCAGCTGCGCGAGCGCGAGGACGCGGCGATTCTCCAGGCGCTGGAGCTGCAGCGCCAGACGGGCATGCCGATCTTCACCGACGGCGAGTACCGCCGCGCGATGTGGCTCACCGGCCTGCCCGCGGCGGTCGAGGGCTTCGTCGCCGGGCGCATTCCGCTGATCGGCGACTGGCGCGACCTCAAGACGGGTGAGATCGACCGGCCGCAGCTCTCGGCCTCCTCGCGGGCCACGGGCTGGGCGATCGGCGGCAGACTGCGCGCCCGCGGCCGCTTCACCGGCGTCGAGTCGGCCTTCCTCAAGCAGCACGCGCCGGGGCCGTACAAGATCACGATGCCCAGCCCGACCTGGTTCCTGCGCTCCTACCAGCGCGGCCTCTCCGACGCGGCCTATCCCACGGCGGAGGACGCGCTCGGCGATCTCGTCGCCATCGTGCGCAGCGAAGTGCAGGCGCTGGTCGCGGAAGGCGTGCCCTATATCCAGCTCGACTCGATCCGCTACGTCTTCGACTTCGCCGACGAGACGCATCGCCGCGAGTGGCAGGAGGCGGGCGTCGATCCGGACGCGGCCGTGGCGCAGAACGTGAGCGCCGACAACGCCGTGATCGCCGGCCAGCAGCGCGACGGTGTGACCTTCGCCCTGCACATGTGCCGCGGCAATAACCGCAGCCACTGGTTCGCGCAGGGCAGCTACGACCGCATCGCCGCGGCCGTCTTCCCGCACCTGAACTTCGACCGCCTGCTGCTCGAGTACGACAGCGCCCGCGCCGGCGGCTTCGAGCCGCTGCGCTTCGTGCCGCGCGGCAAGACGGTCGTGCTCGGCCTGATCTCGACCAAGACGCCGGAGCTGGAGCGGCAGGACGACCTCATACGCCGCATCGACGAGGCGACGAAATACGTGCCGCTGGAGAGCCTCGCGCTTGGGCCGCAGTGCGGCTTCGCCTCCGTCTCCGAGGGCAACCTGCTGACCTGGGACGAGCAGCGGCGCAAGCTGGATCTGCTGGTAGAAACGGCCCGCCGGGTCTGGGGCCAGGGTAGGTGACAGGTGACAGTGAATGGGGGGAGGGGACTGTAACCTGTAACCAGTAACCTGTCACCTGTAATCTCAGGAGGACGCCGTGCGAACGGGCGCTGAGTACCGTGAGAGCCTGCGCGACGGGCGCAAGGTCTGGGTCATGGGCGAAGGCCGCATCGACGACCTCGCCATGCACCCGGCGACGCGCGGCATGGTGGCGGAGTACGTCGCCTGGTACGACCGCCACTTCGACCCGGCCTGGCAGGAGATCCTCTTCACGCCGCCCGTTGCCGAGGGCCAGCGCACGCCGCTCGCCTACATCATTCCCCAGTGCGCCGACGACCTGCGGCGCATGGGCCGCGCCTTCTCGGAGACGCTGCTGCTCAGCGCCGGCAACATCACGCACGACGCCGCCTACGGCAACCTGATCGCGCTGGGCATTCTCGACGCCACGCAGCGCATGCACGTCTCGGAGGAGCAGATCGCCAACGCCACGGCCTACCGCGAGCTGATCGCCCGCACCGGCCGTTTCCTCACCTTTTCCGCCGGCGGCGCCACGATCGGCTATCGCTTCCGCGAAGACCCGACCGAGCGCGCCGCCCTGCGCATCGTCAAGGAGACGGACGGCGGCGTGGTGCTGCGCGGCAAAGTCGGCATGCACACCAGCCCGCCCTTCGCCGAGGACATCTACATCGGCAGCTTCTGCGGCGTGCAGTACGGCGAGCACATGGCCACGTTCGTCGTGCCGGTCAACGCGCCGGGCGTTACGGTCGTCTGTCGCAAGATCGCGGCGCGGCACACGAGCCGCTTCATCGCGCCGCTCAGCCACCGCTTCGACGAGCTGGACGGCCAGCTCTGGCTGGAGGACGTGTTCGTGCCCTGGGAGCGCTTCTTCCTCACCGAGAAGGCGCCGGAGCCGGACAAGCCGCGGCGGCCGGACCCGCGCGGCTCGATTGCCGAGTGGCTGTTCTGGCACCAGCTCTACTGCTGGCTGTCGAAGGGCGAGTTCGCGCTCGGCCTGGCGCTGGCCTGCATCGATGCGATGGGCCTGCGCGAGGACCAGCCGACGCAGGAGTATCTCACCGACATGCTGGTGGACGTGCAAACGGTGCGCAGCTGCCTCACGGCGGCGGAGCTGGACCCGGACGTGAGCGTGGCCGGCTACGCCAAGCCGAACAACCTGCACATCGCCACGGGCAGCATCGCCATGCAGCAGGCGCGGCAGCGGCTGACGGAGATCCTGCGCATCCTGCCCGGCTCCTCGCTCGTCGTCGCGCCGGCGGACAGCGACCTGGCCGACCCGGAGATGGCGGCCGGGCTGGAGGAGTCGTTCGGCGGCGGCGGCTACACCGCCCTGCAGCGCTCGGCCCTGTTGCAGCTCACCTGGGACCATATCTCCTCCGGCCTCGACGGCCGCGAGTCGGCCTTCGAGCTGCACTGCAACGGCGGCATTCCCGCCTGGCGCTCGCAGGCCCGCGCCCGCTTCAGCCGCTACAACGAGCTGGCGAACGGCGTGCTCAAGGCGCTCGAACTCGAGATGCCGCCGATCGATGTGTCCGGCCTGCGCGAGGTGGCGCGCATGCCGCGGCGCCAGGTGGCGGTGAAGGAACCGGGAACAGACGAGGTGACAGGTGATAGGTGACAGGTTACAGTCCCCACCCCTGTCACCTGTCACCTGTCACCTGTAACCTGTCCGTATGGATGGTTGCGACGACAACGGCCGGCCAGGCGCCGTGCCGGCTCAGGGCGCAGTGCCGGCCCCTGCTCCCTCCGCCCTGCGCCCTGCGCCCTCCGATGAGCGGCTGGAGGCGTGGCGGGCGTTTCTCACGGCGCATTCGGTGCTTACCGACCGGCTCGAGGCGGAGCTGCTGGCCGAGCGTGGGCTGCCACTGGCCTGGTACGACGTGCTCTTCCAGCTTTCGTTGGCGCCCGGCGGCGAGCGGCGCATGCAGGAGCTGGCCGGCGCCGTGCTGCTCAGTAAAAGCGGCCTCACCCGCCTGGTGAGCCGCATGGAGCAGGCGGGGCTGGTGGAGCGGCGCCCCTGCCCCACCGACCTGCGCGGCACGATCGCAGCGCTCACGCCCGCCGGCGCCGCCACGCTGCGCCGTGCCCGCCCCGTGCACCTGCGCGGCATCCGCGAGCACTTTGCCCGCCACCTCAGTGACGAAGAGGCGCGGACGTTGCGTGCTGCTTTCGGGAAGCTGCTGGCCGAAGCGGGGCGCGAGGACCGCTCGGACGCGGTGAATCCCCGCTCCGGGGATGAGTAGCGAGCGCCAAGACACGAAGTGCCCGGTGTCGCGGCCTCGGGCCGTCGAAACACGACGGCGGGTGTCGTGTTTCACCATGCACTCTGGGAGCGAAAGCAGCGAAGGTTGAGGAGCGTCGGCCCCATCCGTCGTGCCGCCCGCTGGGACGCCGCTTGCCTCTACAAGGCGGCCGCACCCGGCAGCGCCGCGGACAGCGGACCGCTGCTGCCGGCGAGATCGCGGCGCCGAAGCGCACGGTCGAGCGCGAGCGGCTGCTGGAGAGTGCTGCCGCCGGGGCCACCTGGTATCAGTGGTGGATTCGGCCGGGGGAGCCGGCGGAGGTGCGGGCGTTCATCGGCCGCGGCCCCCTGCGGATCGACTGAGCCGCCGTGGCCGGCGCCCGCCGCCGGAGCTATGCGAAAAATCGCGGGTGTCTGCTACCCTGTTCTTGTGCGGCGGCGCGCCGTAGTGCCGGAAGGTCTTGTCATGGTCACCATCTTCGTCATCGCCATCGCCCTGGTGCTACTGCTCGCGGCGCTGCCGACGCTGCCGGCCCAGATGCGCAACGGCTCATGGCTCGGCGGCGCGATCGCGCTGCTGATCGCCGGCGCCATGGCCGTGTACCTGGTGGAACGGTGATCGGGAACGGTACTGGGTAGACGGGCAAGCTAAACCCTCCACCCTTCACCTTCCCTCACACGCCGAAGTCCCAGCTCATCCCTTCGTGGTACCGCTTGAGGATGTTGCGGGCGACGACGATGCGGTGCACCTCGTCCGGCCCGTCGGCGATGCGCAGCGTGCGGGCGCCGCGGTACATTGCCTCCAGCGGCGTGTCGCTGGAGACACCCATCGCGCCGTAGACCTGGATCGCGCGGTCCACCACCCGCTCCAGGCAGGCGGGCACGAAGACCTTGATCGCGGAGATGTCGGTGCGCACGTCCAGCCCGGCGTCGATCTTCTGCGCCGTCTGGATCGTCATCAGCCGCGCCGCCTGGATGTCGATGTAGCTGTCGGCCAGAAAGCCCTGGATGAACTGCTTCGTCTCCAGCATGCCGCCGTGCACCTGGCGCGTGATCGCGCGGCGGGCCATCAGGTCGAAGGCGCGCCACATCTGCCCCACGCAGGACATGCAGTGGAAGACGCGCCCCGCGCCCAGCCGGTCCTGCGCCGCCTGGTGGCCGCTGCCGCGCCGGCCGAGCTGGTTGGCCAGCGGCACGCGCACGTTCTCGTACAAAATCTCGCAGTGGTCGCCGCCCTCGTGGCCCCAGACCGGCACGCTGCGCACGATGTTGAAGCCGGGTGCGTCCGTCGGCACGATGATCTGCGTCATGCGCTCGCGTGCGCCGGCGCCGTCATCGTCGTCCTCGGTGCGGCAGACGACGATGGCGAAGGCGGCGCGGCGGGCGTTTGAGGTGAACCACTTGTGGCCGTTGATCAACCAGTCGTCGCCGTCACGCACGGCGCGCGTCTGGATTGCGTAGGGGTCGGAGCCGGGCTGGTCGGGCTCGGTCATGGAGAAGCAGGACTCGATCTCGCCGCGAATCAGCGGCCAGAGCCAGCGCTGCTGCTGCTCCTCCGTGCCGTACTTGATCAGCACCGTCTCGTTGCCGGAGTTGGGCGCAACCACGCCGAAGATGCCGCCGGAGTAGGGGCTCCAGGCCAGCACCTCGTTCATGTAGGCGTGGCCCAGGAAGCCGATGCCCATGCCGCCGTACTCTTTCGGCAGGTGCGGCGCCCAGAGGCCGTCGTCCTTCACCCGCTGCTGCAGCTCGCGGTAGAGCGCCTGCCGTTCCGGCCCCGGCCCGCGCAGCCGCGGCTCTGCCGGAATGACCGCGCCGTCCACGATCGCGGCCGTGCGACGGCGAATATCGTTGATCTCGCCTGAGAGGCCGGGGATGTCGGCGACCTGCATGGCTGACTCCGGGCTAGATAGCAGCTCGCTGGTAAATAGCAGCTCACTGGTAACAGGTGACAGGGTACAGGGAATCGGGACCAGGGAACAGGATGGCGACGGTGCAGGTCGTCAGGGCTCGCGCCGCTGGATGTCAGGGTAGCGGTCGAAGCCCTGATCATACGAATACAGCGTCGTCGAGCCTCGCTGCCGCATGTAGGCGACGATCAGGGCATCGCCGAAACCAGACGTCGAGTTCGCGTACAAATTGAGTGCGGCAAGCACGATCTCGCGGTCCTCGATCCAGAAGCCGGACAACGAAAGGATGGGCAGCAAAAGCGTTCGAATATGGGCCCGAGTGACATTGTACAGTCGCGGCGAAGAGAGCACGAACACCGCGTCGGCGATGACAGTTTCAGGCGCCATCGCGGTCAATTCGCCACCGCGGATACGGTTGAATAGATTGAATGCCGCCTGTTGCTTTGCAGCATCATCGCCAGTCAAGAGGCGCACAATTACATCGGTGTCGATGACGGGGTCAGCCACCATGTCCGCCAGACGTGACGCAGGCGGCATCTTCACGTGCGATTTTCAGCACTTCATCCCATGGCAGCGGCTTGCTCAGTGAGCCGGCGGCACCGCGCACTGATTCCAGTGTCGGACCGTTCGACCTGATTACGCGCACACTGCCGTCATCGTCAATCAGCCACTCCACCGGGTCATTGGCGCCCACGCCCAACTGCCGCTGCACTTCGGGCGGGAGAGCGACCATGCCGTCGTCGGTGATGGTGGATATCGCGCTGCGCATGCAGGACTCCCTTGGCGACGCCTAGCCGGCTGCTGCAGGGCATAGTGTATCAGCGCCGCGGCGCCAGCAGAGAGGCGCAAGTGAATTCAGGCGCAAGGAACCGCCAGCGGGCCCAGGGCGAGGATGCGCTCGTCGTGGATGCGGAAGTGGTGCGCGGCGCCCGAGCGCCCCCAGGTGATGAAGTCCCAGGGATAGAGGTGCGCGTCGCCCGTAGCGTCGAGCCAGGCGATGCCCTTGGAGTAGTCGATCTGGTCGCGCACGACGTCCAGCCTGGCGCCGGTATTGAAGTCACAGAGGGCGATCGTGCACTGGTAGCAGATCAGCAGCAGGTACTGCCGGCGCGCGTCCCAGATAAAGTCCTCGACCGTGTTCTGCATGCCGGTCACCAGCGGCACGGGCGTGCCCGAGCCGAGCGTGTAGCGCCAGATCTCGTCCGAGCTGCCGAAGAGCAGCGTCTGCGAATCGACCCAGCGGATGCGCTTCACGCGCTGGCTTTCGCAGGTCTCGACCAGCGAAAAGTCGGCGGCGGAGAGGATATGGACTTTGGTGGAGAACTCGGCCACGGCCAGCAGGTTGTGCGTATGGTTGTAGGCCAGCGCCCAGAGCGGGCGCGGGAACGGCTCGCCCCCGGTTTGATAGGTGAGCTGCACCGTGCCGGAGTCGAGGTCGATCTTCAGCGCCCGCCCGTCCTCTGTGACGGCGAACAGGTCGCGCCCGGCGGGGTCCACGGCGATGTCGCGCACGGCCGAGCCGAGGGCGATCAGCCGCCTGAAGGCGCCGTCCCTGCCGATCCAGATCTCACCGTCCGTGCGGGCCAGGATCAGCTCACCGCTCGCGGGGTGGCGAACCATCCGCTTGGTGTAGGTGTCGGCCGGCAGTTCCGTCTCGATGCGCTCGCGCTCGTAGCGCGGCGTGCGCGCGATTGGGTCGATCCCGGTCAGGCGGAAGCGCGCCAGATCCGACCCTTCGCCGGCGGCAACGATGTCGCCGCCGGGCAGGCTCACCATGCTCCACAGCGCCGCCGGCGTCTCTTTGATCACCGCCAGCGTGCAGCCGGTGTCGACGTTCGCCTTGTAGAGGCCGCCGTTGCGGCTATGCACGATCAGTGTGGATGGTGAGCGTTCCAGCGTCTTCGCCCAGATGCACTTGTAGCCGGGGCTGTAGACGACGCCCTTCGCCTCGCAGGTTTCGGGGTCGATCTCGTAGACGTTGCGGTCGAAGCTGGTGGCGAAGGCGCGCCGCGAGACCTTGTTGTAGGTCACGTACTCCATCTCGTCGTGCGCGAAGCGGTCGCCGCTGATCGGCTCCGCGTCCGAGCAGACGTCGACACGGGCCACGCGCCCCGCGTCGCTGGCGATCAGGTACGTGGTGCCCTCAATCGGGTCGGCCCAGTGCGCCACCGTGTCCCAGAAGGTCCAGCGGCGCAGCTCGCGGCCGCGATCGCTGAGCACAAGCGTGGCGTCGCGCCCGCCGCTCAGCACCAGGTCGGTGCCGCTGACGTAGCGCGTCATCTGCACGTCCCAGTCGCCATGCAGCCGCATGCAGGAGAGCAGCCGCAGCGCGCCGCTGTCGTCGAACTCCAGCTCCAGCACGCCGCCGTTGCCGTTGCGCGTCACCAGCCGCCGCTCGGTGTCGTGGAAGCCGAGGGCGACGCTGTGCGAGAGGATGGGCGGCACGCAGCCCTCGTCGTTGGCGCAGGGGATGTCGCGCACCGAGGCGTAGGCCAGCGGCGCGAGCGAGCCGTCCTCGCCATACGTCCAGAGCGAGAGGCAACGGTCGGTGGCGAAGGCCGCGAGATACGGCAGCGACGGGTGCACGGCGATCGCGCGCAGCACGCCGCTGTGCGCCTGCACCTCGCGCACAATCGAAAACGTGTCGATGTCGATGACGGAGATCTGACCCGAGGTGTTGCCGGCGAACAGCCAGCGCTCACGCGGATCGGTCCAGAAGCACTCGTATCTGCGGGCGTTGATCACCGCGACCACCTGGAGATAGGGAGTAGAGAACAGGAAACCGGGAATAGGGACGAGAGGGCGCAGGGCGAAGAGCCCGCGCCCCTGCGCCCTACGCCCGGCGCCCGTATCAGAACCGTGTCGGCGGCACGGAGGCCCGGATCTGGAAACCGTAGTTGACCGGCCGGGCGATCTGGCTCAGCTCCGCCGGCACCTGGGCGCTGCTGATGCCCGTCAGCGTGGGGAAGAGGGCGGCGAACGGCTGCACGGTGTAGCCTGCCACTTCGGCCGGTTCGAGTTTCTTGTCCCAGCCCTCCAGGCTGCGCTGCTGGACCAGCCGCTCCAGCACGTACTTCATCTCGGCGTTGTCCAGCTGCGTGGGCAGCGCCCTTCTCAGCGCTTCGAAGGCGCCCGAGAGGGCCGCCAGCGCCTGGTCGCCGCCCGACGTGTCCGCCAGCCAGCGCAGGGCCTCCTGGACCTTCTCCAGATCGAGGTTCATGACCGATCACTCCTCTGGTGCTGCAATGCCTGCGGGTGCCGTGAAACGCGGTGCGTGCATTGGGAATGTCGCCGGAGCGAATCGGCGCGGCGAACATCGCCGCCCCTGCCCGGCAATGGAGGCCGGCGGCCGCCGGCCCGGCGCGTGAACGGGGTGCACCGTCCTGAATCTAGAAGGGCGGGGATGGCCTGTCAACGGAAAAGTTGCGTTCGAACAAGGCGCATTTCCGCGCCGCACGCGCGCAGCGCGATCTTCGTTGAATCGCGGTTTGGACGAACGAACGGGGCGCGCTGAGCGGCCCAGCCCGCCAGGATGGGCCGAGCTACGGCCGGTACGGACCACCGGGCACGCCCCAGCCCCAGCGCGGCATCGGCGTGTCGGGGCTCTCGTCGCCGCCCTGCTGCGAGGTGATCGCGGCGATGCGCGTACCCCATTCCAGATAGGCGACGAAGGCGGAACGGAACTCGGGGTCGGCGGGAAAGCCGGCCTCGTTGGCGCTCTGGCAGAGCAGATCGAAGCAGCGTTGTCGCTGCGCCTCGCTCAGGCGGCGGTTCAGATGCTCGTGGATCATCGTGGCGTGGCCGCCGCGCGCTTGTGTGTAGAGCGGCGGCCCGCCGAAGACCTCGGCGATGAAGTGGCCGACGCGGTTGGCGTGCTCGGGCGAGATCGCGCCGAAGACCGGCGCAAGCAGCGAGTCGTGCGGCACTTTCGCGTAAAAGATCGCGGTCAGCTTCTCGAAGGCGGGCAGGCCGCCGGCCCACTCGAACAGGGTTGGAACAGTCGTTGCCTCAGCCATCGCGGCCTCCTGCGAAGTTCGCTCGCGCCTGCGCGCGACGATCCGATCGTAGCGAAGCCGCACTTGCCTCGTCTGCCGGGCAAAGCGGCGGGGTCATACGGGCAGGAAGCAAGAGGTGGACGACGATTGGTTACACTTCAGTGCGCAGGCGTCTCTCAATAAACGCCTGGCTCTCGGCTTCGTCGGCCGCTGCTCGCCCGAGATGCACAAGATCGGCCGCAGTCAGCGGTGCGATTGACCCGATCTCCGCGCGCCGCGCGCGAATTCTCTCCAGCGCAGCGCGCCGCTGGGCCAACTGCTCAGGAGTTGGCTGCGGGAAGAGCCTCATGCAGGCCGCGCGGCATAACCTGTCGGCGGCCGATGGGACGAGCCGCCAGGCTCCGCGCGGAACGCGCCCACCGGTCCCCGTAGCTGGTGGGCGCGTCGAATGGTCAGCGGGCAGCGAGCGCGGGCGCCGGGACGGCGCCGAGCTGCTGGAGCATGCTCAGCGTGTCGAACGACCCACGGAACTCCGCGATCTTGCCGTCGCGGATGCGGTAGAACACCACCCCTGGCACCGTCACCTGCCGCCCCGTGGCCGGAATGCCCTGGAACTCCCCGCGCTGGGTGCCCCGCCCCGTCCAGCGCTCCGCGACCCGCTCCCCCTCCGCGATCAGCTCTTCCGGCGTGGAATACCAATCTGGAAACGCGCTGCGCAGCACGGTGTTGAACGCCTTGAGGCCGGCGATGCCGCCCACCTCCGGCTGGTGGATCACGACATCCGCTGTCATCAACTCGTCCGCCGCTGCCAGGTTCCCCTTGCCCCAAAACTCGTCGACGAAGCGGACCACCAGCGCCTTGTTCGCCTCGGACATGACGTGTGCCTCCCTCGCGGCTGACGCGGCCGTACCGTGCGGCCGTCTGGTAGCACTGTCCGCCAACCACCCGGGCATCACCATTCCAGAAAACTGGTATACCGGCGGCTAGTAGCGCGGCATAGGATACCGCCATGGCGCTGCATCAATCCGCTGAGCGCACCCGGCGCGACCTCATCCGCCTTAGCCACTCGGGGTTGGAGGGGCGAGCGCTCCTGCGCGAGGCGCTGGTGCGGCTGCGGCGGGCCGTGCCGTTGGAGGCGTTCTGGGCCGCGACCACCGACCCGGCGACGGCCCTGTTCACCGGCTCAGTCGTGCAGGGCATCCCTGAGGCGGCCACGCCCCTCTTCATGGCCAACGAGTTTCTCGACGACGATGTCAATCAGTTCAGAAGGCTCGCCCGCGGGCCGGTGACGGTTCACAGCCTCTATGCCGCCACCGACGGCGCACCGGTGGTTAGCCCGCGCTACCGCGATATCCTGGCGCCCATGGGCCTGGGCGACGAACTGCGCGCCGCATTGCGCGTCGGCGAAGGCTGCTGGGGAGTGCTCTGCCTCCACCGGGAGCTGTCCCCCACGGGCTTCAGCGAGGAGGAGGAGGCCCTGCTTCATGGCCTGGCGCCCCACCTCGCCGAAGGGCTGCGCGCCGCGGTGCTGCTGGGGAGCGTGGACACCGCTCCGGTGGCGGCCGGTCCAGGGCTGCTGCTGCTGGCCGACGACTTCTCCGTCGTCGCCATGACGGCGGCGGCACAGGCGATGGTCGAGGAGATCGCCGACTGGCCGCTGCGACGCGAGCTGCCCCAGGCGATTACGGCCGTGGCGGCGTGTCTGCAGCGGCTGGAGCGCGATGCCGAGGCGCCGTACGACCTGCTGCCGCGCGTGCGCATGCAGACGCGCGCCGGCCGCTGGCTCGTCGTGCACGCCTCCCGGCTGGCGGGGAGCGGCGTCGAGCCGGGCGGTCAGATCGCCGTGATCCTGGAGGCCGCACAGCCCCTGGAGATGGCGCCGCTCGTGCTGGCGGCGTACGCGCTGACGCCGCGCGAGAGGGAGGTCGCGACGCTGGTGCTCGCGGGCCGCTCCACGGCCGCCATTGCGGCGACGCTGGTGATCTCGCCGCTCACCGTGCAGCAGCATCTGAAGGCGATGTTCGAGAAGCTGGGCGTGCGCAGTCGCCGCGAGCTGGTCGCGCGCCTTCTCGGCGCGCACTACTCCCCACAGCGGGCGCCCGTGTAGTGGGCCTGTCGTCTGTGCATCCATCTCCGCATCGCCTGCGCGAGCGGGTATGGCTTCCCTCTCGAAGCCGAGGCCTCTGGGGCGCGCCGTCCAGAGAAACGGCGACAAACTCGTCCGCTCCTGAGCCAGTTCTGTCCGGTCGTCTGCATCGAAGGTTCGCTGGTCAGACCACCGCCGGCGTTATGGTAGGCTGAACGCAATCCCATCTAGCCGGCGGCGCGCCGCGCGCTGCCCGCGAAAGGCGTTTCGCCGCCATGACCAGCGCCACGCAGGCCGACCTCAGCCGCTACCGGCTCCCGGATGACGTTGTGCCCAGCCGCTACGACCTCACCCTGCGGCCCGGCATCGCCAACGCCCGCTTCTCCGGCGAGGAGACGATCACCGTCGCAGTCCGCCGGCCCACGCGCACCGTGGTGCTCAACGCCAAGGAACTGCAGATCCAGTCCGCCGAGGCGCTGCACGACGGCCTGGCGCCGCTCGCGGCGAGTGTGGCTCTTGACGAAGAGCTGGAGCGCGCCACGCTCACCTTCCCAAGCGAGCTGGCCGCCGGCGCATGGAAGCTGCGACTCCGCTTCACCGGCGTCTTGAACGACAAGCTCAAGGGCTTCTACCGCAGCACCTACAAGGACGAGCACGGCGTCGAACACGCCATCGCCACCACGCAGTTCGAGTCCACCGACGCCCGCCGCGCCTTTCCCTGCTGGGACGAGCCGGCGTTCAAGGCCGTCTTCTCCGTCGTACTGATCATCGACAAGGACCACGCCGCCATCGCCAACGGCTCACCGAAGAGCGAAAGCGTCGATGCGGCAGCGGGCACGAAGACCGTGGTCTTCCACGACACGCCCATTATGTCGACGTATCTCGTCGCCTTCATCGTCGGCGCCTTCGAGGCGAGCGACCCCGTGGACGTGGAGGGCATCCCCCTGCGCGTCTGGTGCGCGCCGGGCAAGCAGGCGTTGACGCCGTTCGCCATCAAGGCCGGCGCCCACGCGCTCGCCTTCTTCATCCACTACTACGGCATCCCCTATCCCGGCGCCAAGCTCGATATGCTCGCCATCCCCGACTTCGCCTCGGGCGCCATGGAGAACCTCGGCGCGATCACGTATCGAGAGGCGCTGCTGCTGCTGGACGAGGGCAAGGCGACCTACAACGAGCTGGAACGCGTGGCGACGGTCGAGGCGCACGAGATCGCGCACATGTGGTTCGGCGACCTGGTGACGATGCAGTGGTGGAACGGCCTCTGGCTGAAAGAGGCGTTCGCCACCTTCATGGAGATGCTCGCCGTCGACGACTTCCGCCCCGACTGGGAGATCTGGACCAGCTTCGCCATCAGCCGCGCGGGCGCGATGCTGATCGACGGCCTGCGCAGCACCCGCTCGATCGAGTATCCCGTGGTCAGCCCCGACGACGCGCAGGGCATGTACGACGTGCTGACGTACGAGAAGGGCGCGGCGGTGCTGCGCATGTTGCAGCAGTATCTGGGGCCGGAGAACTTCCGCCGCGGCATCAACAACTACCTGACCAAGCACCAGTGGGCCAACGCCGAGACGACCGACCTCTGGGACGCGCTGGAAGAGAGCACAGAGGAGCCGGTGCGGGCGATCGCCGATTCGTGGATCTTCCAGCCCGGATATCCGCTGGTCAGCGTCGAAGAGCGCGGCGGAGAGCTCGTACTCTCGCAGCAGCGCTTTGTGTACCAGCAGGAGGGCGAGCCGCTGACGCAGCAGTGGCAGGCGCCGGTGGCGCTGCGCATCGCGGCGCCGGGCGGGGCGCGCGAGGAGAAGGTGCTGCTCAAAGACGGCGAGGCGAGGCTGCCGCTGCCCGCGAGCGCCGGCGCCGTCGTCGCGAACGCGGGCGGCAATGGCGTCTACCGCGTGCGCTACTCTCCCGGCCTGCTGGCGAAGTTGACGGCCGACGTGCAGGGCACGCTCTCCGCCGTCGAGCGCTTCAACCTGGTCAACGACAGCTGGGCCAACGTGCAGGCCGGCTACACGCCGCTGGCCGAGTACCTTGACCTCACCGGCCTCTTCAAGAACGAGCCGGACCGCAACGTCTGGTCGATCGTGATCGGCTCGTTCGCCGGCGTGCGCCGCATTCTGCCCGAGGCCGCCCTGCCCGACTTCGAGCGCTTCGTGCGCGGTCGGCTTGCGGAAGCCTACGCCACGCTGGGCTGGGAGCCGGCTCCGGGCGAGAGCGACCTCACCCGCCAGTGGCGCGGCCAGATCCTCGGCGCCATGGGCACGCTGGGCAACGACGCGGCCGCGATCGAGAAGGCGCGCGAGCTGCACCGCCGCTTCACGGAAGACCCGGCGGCGGTCGATCCAGAGGTCGCGGCGGCCTGCGTCGGCATCGCCGCCAACGCGGGCGACGCAGCGGTCTACGACGACTTCTTCGAGCGCTTCCGCACGGCGAAGAACCCGCAGGACGAGCGCCGCTACCTCTTCTCGCTGGCCGGCTTCCGGCAGCAAGCCCTGATCGAGCGGACGCTGGGCCACCTGCTCGACGGCAGCATCCGCACGCAGGACGCGCCCTTCGTGCTCTACTCGCTGCTGCTGAACACGGACGCGAGCGCGGCGGCCTGGGACTGGATCGAGCAGCACTGGGACGAAATGCTGCGCCGCTTCCCCGACAACAGCATCATCCGCATCGTCGAGGGCATTCCGGCGCTGAGCACGCCGGAGCTGGCGGCGCGGGTGGAGGCGTTCCTCGCCGCGCACAGCGTGCCCGGCGCCGGCAAGCGCCTCGACCAGAGCCTGGAGCGCATGCGCATCGCCGTCGCCTTCCGCGGGCGCGAGGCGGCCGGCCTGCCCGCCTTTCTCGCGCGGCAGTAAGCCCTCGCGTCGCGCCGCACGGAGGTGCCCGGCCGGCCGCCGCCGCGCGGGCTTTGTTGACATCTTCGACCGATATACTACCATTTACGCGAGAACGCCCCGCCGCTACGGGAGGACGGCGCCGTGCCCGAACGTGATGTCATGCTGGACGCCAACCAGCGCTTTGCCGCAGCGTTTGACCAGGGCGGCCTGCCGGCGCCGCCGGCGCGGCATGTGGCCGTGCTGACCTGCATGGACGCGCGGCTGCACCCGGCGAAGTTCCTCGGCCTCGCGATCGGCGACGCGCACGTGATCCGCAACGCCGGCGGCCGCGCCTCGGACGACGCGATCCGCTCGCTGATCATCTCCTCGTCGCTGCTGGGCACGCGCGAGTACCTGGTGATTCACCACACCGACTGCGGCATGCTGACCTTCACGAACGCGCAGTTGCAGCAACAGCTCAAGCAGGAGACGGGCGCCGACGCTTCAAGCATCGACTTCTTGCCCTTCTCCGACCTGGCGGAGAGCGTGCGCGCGGACGTGCGCACGCTGCGCGCATCGCCCTTTATCGACAAGGCGATCGCGATCTCCGGCTTCATCTACGACGTGAAAACCGGCCGGCTCCAAGCCGTCGAGTAGCTTCGCGCAAACATCTGCGCTACCAGGATCGACGCCCCGCGCCGCCGCAAGAGCGCGGGGCGTTTGCTGTCCGGCCAGCGGCGCAATAGAGACTCAGCCGCCGGCGGCGGGCGCGGGCAGCGCAAAGCTGGTCTCGAGCCGGGCCGAGAGGTCGAAGAAGCGCTGCAGGCTCTGGTTGAAGCGGAAGAACTTGTCCATGCGGTAGCCGTCGCCCAGCGCGTTGATCGCCAGGCCGTCCGGCAGCTTCAGGTCGAGCGTGTTCAGCGTGCAGTCCAGGCCGGCGCCGTCGTTCTGCCTGATGTCCTCGATCATCGCCTGCCAGCGCGCCGGCTCCATCTCCAGGTAGAAGTCGAGGTCGCGCAGCTCGTCCGTCTCGATCTCGCGCACGTCGCGGATCGTGAACACATCGAAGACGAGGCTGAAGTTGCGCTCGCCGATGCGGCAGCCGACGATCGCGTCGACGCGCCCGAACTTGCGGTAGGTCTCGTCGGCCATCGCCAGGTCCGCGACCTGCTGGAACCATGCGACGGAAGGGAACACGGGCATCGTCTTGCTCCGGGAATCAGTCAGAAGTTGATCGGATCGCCGGGGTCGGCGGCGCGGTCGAAGGGCGTCATGCGCTGCAGGTGGCGCATCGGGTCGGCTTCCGGTGTGTTGCGGATCGCCTCGTCCACTTTGCGGTAATACTTCGGGTCGAGCTGTTCGAGCTTCGTCTGCTCCGAGCGGTAGATGGCGAAAGGCGTGAACACGCGCTCCAGCTCGGCCGAGCCGCAGGCCTCGCATTGCACCGTGCGGCCGCTGTTCAGCCGCCGCTCGAAGACCTCGGTGCGCACCTCGCAGCGGCTGCACTGGTAGACGTAGATCGGCATCGTGGCTCCCGAATTCCGCCTCAGCCGGCGTAGGGGCGGCTTCAGCCGCCCAGCAGCGCCGCGAAGTTCGACGCCAGCCCCGGCCGCCGGTCCACACCGATCCAGTCGAGGCTGCGCAGGTAGTCGCGCACGTAGTCGCGCCGCAGCCGCGCCACGGTCTGCATGCCTGCGTCCATGCCCTGCACTCCGCCGCCGAAGAGGCAGGCCAGCGCCTCCCACAAGACCGGATCCGCGTCGTCGCGGCCGGCGAACGCCTCGGCCTGCGCCAGCCCCACGTTCAGGTTGCGGGCAAGGCCGGTGACGTGGTTGACGGCGTATTTCAGGTGCTGCATGGCGTAGGCGATGTGCCGCGACGCGTCCTGCAGCGCCCGCCGGCCGATCAGCAGCTCCACCGGTGTAGGCGCGAAGGCCGCGAGGTAGCGGTAGAGCGTGCGCGTGAAGGTGCCGCGCAGGATGTGCAGCAGCAGCGAGGTCTCGGTCCAGCCGGCGCGGCTCTCCAGCAGCAAACGGTTGACCTGGCCGGGGCTCTCCAGCCCCAGGCCGCCGCCGTTCACCATCGCCCGCTTGCGGAAGACCTCGAAGTGGCGGCCGGCGTCGAAGTTCTCGGTGGCGAGGAAGACCTTGACCTCGTGGTAGCCGTAGGACATGAGCTGCAGCCAGCTGGAGACGACCTCGACCTCGATCGAGGCCTGCTGGCTCAGCTCGGTCGCCACCTGGCAGATCGCCAGCTCCACGTCGTCGCGCAGCCCGCGGCACTCTGCCCAGGGGAGGCCGTCGGCCGAGGCCCACCGGCGCGAGATCGCCTCCTCGTACAGCTCGGCGGCGTTGTCCGCCCAGAAGTCGGACTTGTTGCGCAGGTAGTAGCCGCCGACGGGCGCGCCGGCGGTGCCGGGTGGGCTGAAGGAGCCGCGCGGCATGCGCGAGCGGTCCTCCCAGTAGTCGGGGATCTCGCCGTAGGCGCCGACGTTGAGCGCGCCGAGCGTGAGGCCCCCTTGCGGGTGCACCGGCGCCCGCGTGCCCCACTGGATCGTCATGCTCTTCCAGCTCAGATCGGGGCGCGGCGGCGCGGCGGCCGCGGCAGGAGTTTCGTCTTTGGCGCGTTCCTGGACCATGGGGTTGTGTCCTCACTTGTGGCGGGGTAGCTCGCCGTTCGGCCCTCACCCCCGGCCCCTCGCCCAATCCTGGGCGAGGGGCGATCCTGAGCAGGGCGATCCGGAGCCGGTACGGTTAACCCGACACCCTCCCGGAACGCCCGACGCCGGATCGCCCCTCTCCTTCTCCTGCTTTGCGGAGAAGGAGAGGGGAGGGGGTGAGGATGAGGGCGGTTCCGGCTCAGTTCGCGTGAATGTACGCCTCCAGCGTCGGGTTGGCGCGGCCGTTCTCGAAGCGCTCGCCGAAGCCGGCCACGCGCACGCGCTGCACGTACTCCTTCACCTGGCGCTGGCGCAGCGCCAGCAGCGTCTTCATGCCCTCGTCGATCGTATCCTCGCCGCCGCCCAGCAGCACCGCCAGCGCCGCATTGCTCGCCAGCCCGCGCGAGGCCGGGTTCTGGCCCGAGGCGCCGGTCACCAGCGCCCGCTCGGCCTCGTCCAGGTACGACTGGATCTCCTCACGACGGTCGGTGTCGATGCTGCCGAGGTACTGGAGGTGCATCACGCCGAAGGCGACGTGGCGGCTCTCGTCCTGGGCGCAGAGGCGGTAGATCATCTTCTCCGCCGGGTTCTGCGCCATCAGTTCGCCCATGCGGAACAGCGTCAGCACGGAGCCCTCGCCGCTGATGTGCAGCCGCGCCGACATCTCGGTGAAGTCGCGCGCCGAGTCGATGTTGCCGCCGACCACGCCGAGCACCGTGCCGTTGCGCCGCATCAGCCCGCCGCCGTTGGCCAGCGCCCGCTTGCGGAAGACGTCCAGGTGCCGCGCCTCGTCCATCACCTGCGAGAGCAGGTACATGCGCGGCTCGTAGTAATCGGGCGTGATCGAGGAGATCCACTTGCCCGGCACGTCGCCCGCGACGAATTCGACCTCCGTGAGGAAGGTGGCCAGCTGGCACTCAGCGCGCTCGATCTCGTCGGGCAGCGGCTTGAGCGTGTGCCAGGGAATATCGGTGGCCGACGACCACTGCCGCGCCACGGCCTCCTCGTACAGCTCTGCGCCGTTGCGCAGCCAGATGTCGGCCTTCGTGCGTACCGGGTAATTGCCCACGCGCGGCACGCCGGCGCGCGGGATCGAGCCGCGCGTGCGGCCGGTCATGTTCTTGCTCTCGTCGGGCACCTCGGCCGCGACGCCGCCATCCACGTCCTGCAGCAGCAGGCCGCCCTTCTTCTCGCCGGCATCGAGCTGCTGGCCCCAGACGTCGCGCCGTTCCAGCCAGCGCATGTCGTACCCGCGCTCCGCGCCGTAGCTGCGCAGGGACTCGAGCGAATCGGCGGTCGTCGTCATGATCTCGCTGCCTCCTCGGCGTGGCATTGCCGGTTGTGAACCGACGCGGAGCGTCTGACTGAGCGAGCGATAAATTTCCTTCTGAATATCACCGCCGGCTCTGCGCGTCAAGGACGCATGGCGGCTACGGTCCTCTCCAGATCCAAGGGTTGGCGCCGGCTCGGCGCCTCTAACGCGTACCTCCCAGGCGAAGGTCGGCGCTATGCGCCCAGCGCGGCCGCCGCGGCCGCGCCGTAAAGCAGATCCGGCCGCACGGTTCACCGATCGCCGTCCCGTGCCGCATCTGCAACCAGCCCCGCGAGGTAGACGTCCAGCACCTGCTGCACGGGCGCGTCCGGGCCCAGCCGTTGGCGCGCGCCGAGCCGCAAACGCAAGAAGCCATGCAGGATGCCGATGATCGCGTAGGCGCAGGCCTCGGCGTCGAGCGGACGCAGGACGCCGTCCGCCATGCCGCCGGCGATGATGCTCTGCAAGACGCCGGTGGCCACCCGGCGGTGCGCGGCGCTGATCTGCTCGGCCAGGTCGCCGGGCAGGCCGGAGAGCTCGCGCAGGCAGACGGTGAGGCCGGGCTCGAAGATCGTGAAGTGGTCGTAGTAGGTGCGCACGAAGGTGCGCAACCGCCGCAGATGGCTGTGCTCGTTGCAGAGCGCCGCCCCGAGCCCATCGTGCAGGCGGTCGAGCTGGTCGAGCACGGCGGCCAGGTAGAGGTCGGCCTTGCTGCCGAAGTGGTAGTAGAGCAACGGCTGCTTGGCGCCCGCCTCGCGCGCGATCTCGCGTGTCGAAGTGCCTTCGAAGCCGCGCGAGGCGAAGCAGCGGATCGCGGCGACGAGAATCTCGTCGCGGCGGCTCTCGCGAACGGTAGCTGTGCTGGTCATCCTCGCCCTGTTGCCGTTTCTCGCGTCTGGCGCATCGGACTCGGTCCTATTGTGCCACGAGCAGGGGCCAGGGCAGAGGGTAGCGAGCAGCGGGCGCCCGGTACAGAGTACCGAGCCGGGGGCAGTGGCCCATGCCCTACACGCGCACCCGCGCGCTCTGCGCCCGCGTGCCGCCGCCCCAGGTGGGCATGTAGGTCGACTTGATGCCGACGCCGCCGGCGACGACGAGCATGATCTCCTCCGGCGTGCGGGCCACGAGCAGCGCATCGACGTCGTGTTCCGGCGCACGATGCGCACGGATCTGCGCGGCCGTCTCGTTGCCCAGCAGGCCGAGCGGCAGGCGGGCGTGCCGCCAGAGAAAGCGCTTCACCGCCGCCTTGTCCAGGCCCGCCGCGGCCAGCGCCTGCGCGTGCTCGTAGCTGAGCACGACCAGCGGCTCGCCGCCGCCGAGATAGCCCGCGCTGCCCATGTTGCCGGCGATCGTCATCGAGTGCGCCAGCGTCAGCAGGATCTCCTCCGGCACGCTGTTGCTGCCGTGCACGACCTCGATCGTGCCGGAGATGCCGGCGGCCGTGATCACCGTCTCCCCCGCGCCGAAGCCGCGCTCGACGTGCAGCGGCGGCCAGGGGCTGCGATTCTCGTTCTCGGCGAAGCAGAGGCCGAGCTTGGCCGGCTGGCCCATCGTCGCCATGTCCATGCCGCCGGCGCGGGCGCCGCCCAGGTTCTGCAGCACCAGCCGCAGCGCCCGGCCGATCGCGGCGTTGGCGCGCACGCCGCCGCCGAGGCAGTTGGCGCCGCCGCTGATGCCCGCGGCCAGGGCGCCGGGCCCGCTGACGATCAGCACGGGCGCGGCGCTGCCCGTCGTCGTCTGAATGCCGAGCAGGTTGAAGGCCGGCTCGCCCAGCGCCAGCACGCCGGCCACAAGGAAGGGCAGGTGCGCCGGCTCGCAGCCCGCCATCACGGCGCAGACCGCGATCTGGTAGATGCGGATCGGCACGAGCCCCGGCTCCAGCTCACCCACGTAGGCCGTCGGGTCGAGCCGCGCTTCGCCGTACATGCGACGCACGCGGCCCGGTGTGGGCGGCACAACCGGCAGGCCGTCCGTCAGGCCGGCGCGGTACAGCCGTTCGTTGACCGCGTCGAACGGCTCGCCTTCGCCGATGTACAGGTCGTCGAGCGCGGGCGCGGCGTCACTCATGCGTCGCCCGGCCGCCGTAGAGCACCGCACGCAGATCGGGCAGGATCTCCGTGCCGTCGGGGCGGAAGCGGCGTTCGTTGAAGCCTTCAGCGAGGATGTGGAGCTCCTCGGCTTCGTGGCCACGGAGCGTAACGCGGCCGGCCGCGCCGGTGATCAGCGCCTCGCTGCCGCCGCCGGCCCGGCTGACCACGACTTCAGCGCCGGCCAGTGGCGGCCGCTCGCCCGACTCGTCCGCGTCGTTGTCGCGCACGGTGACGCTGAGCTGGTCGCCGTCCACCTCGAACGAGACGTCCAGGTCGCGCTGGTAGAGGAAGCGCAGGCAGGCGATGCCGTGCACCCCGTGCTCCACCAGCCATGCCTCCTGGTGGCCGGAGACGTCGAGATTCTGCGCCGTCATGCCGTGGTCGCTGGTGACGATGAACAGCGTCTCTTCGAAGAGGCCGCGCGCATCCAGCGCCGCCAGCACGCGGCCGATGCGCCGGTCGCTCTCGTCCAGGGCGGCGCGTGCGCCGTCGCTGTGCGGGCCGTAGTCGTGGCCGGCGCCGTCGGTCAGCACCAGCTCGTGGAAGGCGAATGTGGGCGGGGGGATCTCGGGGTCGCTGAACAGCAAGACGGCCTGCGCCGTGCCGCGCGTGTCGATCACCGCCTCGCGCCGCACCGCCTCCTGCCCGTCTTCAAGCCAGCGCGGCGAGACATCCGCCAGCAACTCGTTGGTAAGCGCCTTCAGCCGTTCGCGGTCGCCCAGCAGCCGCCGTTCGAGCGAGGCGTGCATGGCGCCGCGGTTGCAGGGCTCGTTGATCGCCGCCGTGAGGGCGCCACGGCCGCCGGGACGTCCGGTCCACTGGCCGTGGCGGATGTGCACCGCCTCATACAGCGTGTCCACCTCGTGGCTCAGTTCGCGCTCCGTCTCGAACTGGCGGCCCTGCGGGTCGGCGATCTCACGCCTGGCGCGGCGGTAGAAGGTCGGGTTGACGAAGCCGTGGTGACCGCACCAGGCGCCCGTGCCGAGCGCGTTGTGACCCGGCCAGGTGATGCTGGGATAGTTGGAGACGGCGCCGGCGCGGTACAGGGCGCCGCGCCCGATCAGCCGGCGCAGGTTCGGCAACGAGCCGTCGTCGCGTGCCAGCCGCGCCAGCAGCTCGCCGTTGTGCAGGCCGTCGAGCAGGAAGATGTAGGCTCGCCTCGGTGCGGCTGCCTGCCGATCAAGCGCCTCGTCCAGCACGCGGCCGTCCTGCCGCGCCAGGTAGACGTCGGGAGGCACGCCGCGCGCGGAAGCGGTGCGGCCGGTGATGTCGCGGCCGTCCACCAGCGGCAGGCGCAGCAGGTGCGCGATCGTCGGCGCGATGTCCACCTGCTTCACCGCCTCGCTGAAGACGCCGCGCCGCACGCCGGGGCCGGAAAGGATCAGCGGGCAGCGCGACTGCAGCACGTCGAGGTTGCCGTGCTGGCCCGGCTGGCGGCCGGCGGCGAAGGCGGTGGGATGAATGACCAGGTCCGGCGCGTCGGGCGAGTCGAAGAGCTGGCTGATGCGCTCGTAGGCGAAGGGATAGCTCAGCTCCGTACCGGCGATGAAGGCCTGGGCGCCATCGCCGGCGGGCGAGCCGGAGCGCTCGGCGGCGGCGAACTCTTCCTCAAGCGTGATCAGTGCATCGTGCTCCTGCCGCGCGATCGGGTTCTCGCCGATCTGCTCGATCACGTCGTAGCGGTAGCCGCCGCCCGCGGCGTAGAAACGGCAGAAGTGCACCATGCCGCGCTTCGACCAGACCTCGTACGCCGGCGCCCGGTAGGTGATCACGAACTCGACCTGATCGGCGATCGCCGGATCGGTCAGCGCCGCGATGATCGCCCGATCGCCGGAGGCGAACTGGTTCGGGTCGAGCCCCTGTCCGCCGGGCTGCTCCGGCCCGACCGGCGCGGCCGCGGATCGGGCCGAGACGTGTGCAGCGCTTGCCATGCTTCGCTCCGGTGCGTGAGGTGACAGGTGATACGTTACAGGGGACAGGGAACAGGTTGTAGGGTTCAGGGCTCAGGGATGAGGGGCAAGGGGGAGCTAATCCCGAACGCCTGAAACCTGAAACCTGGCAGCCACGCCCTGCGCCCCGCCGTGGTAGCATGGCGGGCGCGATGGTAAACACAGGAGCGGAACCTCGAAACGCAGGAGGGCGGAGCGATGCCGAAGGCAGTCTGGTTGGTCGCGACGAAGTGTACAGACCCGGCCCGCGAGGAGGAGTTCAACCGCTGGTACGACGGCACCCACCTGCCGGACCTGCTCTCGGTGCCGCACATCACCGCGGCGCGGCGCTTCAAGCTGAGCGGCCCGGCCAACCCCAAAGAGCCGGACGCGCAGTACCTGGCGATCTATGAGATCGACTCCGAGACGCCGGAAGCGGTTACGAACACGGCGCTGCAGGAACACGACCCGAAGTGGCGTGCTGCCGGCCGCATGATCGACTGCATCCAGGCCAGCTCATTGACGACCTTCCGCCAGATCGGCAAGCACGCCGATTCAACCAACACGGCGAAGGCGGTGTTCCTGGTCAAGACGGCCTGTGCCGACCCGGCGCGCGACGCCGAGTTCAACCGCTGGTACGACGACGTGCACATCCCCGACGTAACCAGCGTGCCGGGCGTGATCCGGGCGCAGCGCTACAAGCTGGCCGGCCAGCCCAGCAAGACCGAGCCCGAGGCGCAGTACCTCGCCGTCTACGAACTCGACACGGACGATACGAAGACGGTGAGCCGCGCGATCGGCGCCAAGATGCCGGAGTGGACGGCGGCCGGCCGCGTGATCGATTGCCTGAAGGTCGTCTCCGCGGTGAGCTTCGTGGCGGCCGGCGCCCGCCAGCAGGCGAAGGCCGCGGCCGCCGGCGACTGACGGGAACGCGAGCGAACCGGAGCAACGAGATGGCAAAGATCATCGATTGCGGCAAGGTGAACCCGGCCTCCGGCTGCGGCCACATCATCCGCGGCGAAACGGAAGAAGAGGCGCTGCGGCTCGCCGCCGAGCACGCGAAGCAGAGCCACGGCCTCGAGCCGACGCCCGAACTGCTGGCGGCCGTCAAAGCGCAGATGACCGACGCCTGAGGCGCAACCGCCAACATCAGCGTGTGGCCCGAACGCTTGCGAGCGTTCGGGCCGCATTCGCCTGTTCTCTGTTCCCTACCCCCTGTAACCTGTCACCTGTAACCTGTCACCTCGGAGGCGAGCATGGCCAGCACGCCGGCGGCCTTGTCGCTCGACTGGGACGCGCTCGAGCGCGAAACGGTCGAGCTGCTCTGCGAGTACATCCGCATCGACACCAGCAATCCGCCGGGAAACGAGGCGCTCGCCGCCCGCTGGCTCGCCGATCTGCTGCGCCGCGAGGGCATTGAGAGCACCACGTACGAGCACGCGCCGAACCGCGCCAGCCTGATCGCCCGCCTGCCCGGCTCCGACGGCAGCGGCGACGCCGAAGCGGTGATGCTGCTCAACCACACGGACGTGGTGCCCGTGGAGGCCGGCTACTGGAGCGAGCCGCCCTTCGCCGGCCTGGTCAAGGACGGCTGCGTCTGGGGACGCGGCGCCCAGGACATGAAGGGCCTCGGCATTCTCGAGCTGATGGTCTTCCTGCTGTTCAAGCGGCTGGGTCTGCCGCACCGCCGCGACCTCGTCTTCTTCGCCGTGGCTGACGAAGAGGCCGGCAGCGCCTACGGCATCGAGTGGTTCGCGCAGCAGCGGCCGGAGCTGCTGCGCGCCCGCGTCGTGATCAACGAGGGCGCGGGCGGCATGAGCAGCTTCATGGGCAGCGATCGGCCGATCTTCGCCTTCGCGGCCGCGGAGAAGTCGCCCCTCTGGCTGCGGCTGCGCACCGAAGGTCCACCCGGGCACGGCTCCATGCCGCACGCCAACAATGCGCTCGACCGGCTGGTGAAGGCGCTGTTCAGGGTCACGCAGTGGCAGCGGCCGCGCCGCATCGTGCCCGAGGTCGCACCCTTCTTCGCCGCGCTGGCCGCGGCCGGCGTGCTGGAGCCGGTCGAGACGGTGGCGGCGGCCGAGCGCGTGGCGCAGGAAAACCCGCTGGTCAACGCGCTTACGCTCGACACGATCAGCCTGACCGGCTGCACGGCCGGCATCAAGACCAACGTCATTCCCGCCGTCTGCGAGGCGACGCTCGACTGCCGCCTGCTCCCCGGCAAGCCGGCGGAGCAGTTCATCGAGGAGCTGCGGGCGCAGATCGACGACCCGCAGGTGCGGATCGAGCGCATCTTTGCCGCGGAAGGGCCATCCTCGGCGATCGAGGGCGAGCTGGTGGCGGCGATTCGCGCCGTGGTACGCGAGCACATGGAGGAGGCGCTGGTGATCCCGACGGTCTGCGTCGGCTTCACCGACTCGCGCACCTTCCGCCGCCTGGGCGTGCCGGCCTACGGCTTCTCGCCCACGCTGGCGACGGAGGACGAGCGCCGCACGGTGCACGGCCACAACGAGCGCATCCAGGTCGAAAGCCTGCGCCTCGGCCTGCAGATCCTGCTCGGCGTGGTGCGCCGCATGGTGGAGTGATGCGAGCAGTCCGACGAGCGCCAGCTTTGTGCGGCGTTCGCGCGACGCCGAGATCCAAACTGCCGGCTCATACCACGCCCGCGAGCTGCTCGCCGGTGTGCGCGGCGAAACGGGCGATCGCTTCCGCGTCGGCGCCGCGGGGTGGCAGCAACACCAGCCGCTGCACGCCGAGAGCGGCGTACTGCCGCGCCGTCTCCGCGTCGATGCGGCCGCGCGGCGTCACCGTGATCTCCAGCTCGCCCAGCTCGGCGGGACGCGTATAGCGCGCCGCGGCCCGCTTCAGGCCGTCGAGACAGCGCTCCGTGGCGGCCAGGTCGAGCGCGTAGCCGTACCAGCCGTTGCAGTGCTCGACGGCGCGACGGAAAGCCATGGGCGAGTGGCCGCCGATCACGATCGGTGGGTGCGGCTGCTGCAGCGGGTGCGGGTGCGACTGCACGCCGGCGAAGCTGAAGTAGCGGCCCTGAAACGCCGGCGCCGGCTGCGTCCAGATCGCGCGCATCGCCTCGATGTAGTCAACGGTGCGCGGACCGCGGTGCTCGAACGGCGCGTTCAGCGCCCGGAACTCCGGCTCCAAATAGCCGGCGCCCACGCCGCAGATCAGCCGGCCGCCGGAGAGCACGTCCAGGCTCGCCATCTCCTTCGCCAGCACCAGCGGATTGCGCTGCGGCAGGATGATGATGCCTGTGCCCAGCCGCACGCGGCTGGTGTGCGCCGCGATGTACGTGAGCGCCACGAGCGGGTCGAGGGCGCGGTCCTGTGGCGCCATCGGCGAGGGCGGCGCCTGCGGATCGGGCAGCACCACGTGCTCGCCGCCCCACACGGACTCGAAGCCGGCCGCTTCCGCAGCGCGGGCCACCTGCGCGGCCACTTCCGGCACGCTGCAGGCGTACATGTTGATCGAGAACAGGCCAAGTTTCAGCGGCTGTGGCACGCGGTTCCTCCCCAACGATCCATCGCCCGTCGTACGCCGAGCATTGCCAAACGCTTACGCGGGCCATACAGAGTCGCGGCAGTTTATCACGCTTCGAGATCGCCGCTGCCATCGTACGCCTTGCTGTACTACCCTTGCGGGCGGCGACGGCCGGCGGGCGATTCGCAGCATTCGCGCATAGCGGGTGTCGTTTGACAATCCGCACAGGAGTGAGCCGCAACGGGCGCCGGCCAGGGGCCGTTGGCGAGCCGCTGAGCCGCGCCGCTGAGCGTCGCCGGTGGCCGCACCGCACAACGATCCGATCTGCCATCGCCGGCCCCGCGATGCGAATGGAGCGTGTCTTCTGCGTTGTCTCAGGACCGCCACCCGGAGCGTCACCTTCGCCGCCTCGCTCGCCTTCGTCGCGGGCCTGCTCACCGGGAGCCTCCAGCTAACGCAAACCAGGCCGATCCGTGCCCGCGCCGAGGGGCTGGAACCGCCCGCCGGCGCCGCCCACTCCGTCAACTGCAGTGTCGATCCCACCCGCCTCGCCCTCGACGCTGAGGAGCAGTACATCCTCGACGCCACCAACGCCTACCGCGCCCAGTACGGCCTGCAACCCCTGCAACTCTCCTGGACCCTGCAGCGCATCGCCCTCTGGAAGGCCGCGGACACCGCCATGCACGCCTACATGCAGCACGACGACGGCTTCCGCTCCTGGGAACAGCGCTTCTCCGACTGCGGCTACGACTACCTCTCGCTGGGCGCCAGCATCGGCGAGAACCTGGCGGCGGGCTATGCGGACGGCAGCGCCACGCTGAGCCAGTGGCAGAACTCACCGCAGCACAACGCCAACCTGCTCAACCCTGCCTTCAGCGTGGTGGGCATCAAGCGCGTGCAGGGCGCCGGCCCGGGCGATCCGTATAGCTGGTACTGGGCGATGGAGCTGGGCAGCATCGACGGCGGCGACACCGACGTTTGGGATATCGCCCTACCCTGAGCATGCGGTGGCCGCGACGCTACACCGGTCCGGCGCTCTTCGCCCGTTCCAGCAGGGCCACCGCGCTCACGTCGGGCAGCCTGCGCACCGCCGCAAGCAGCGCTTCGACCGCGGCCGGCGCCGCCGGCGGCAGCTCCAGGGTAATCGTGACCGCGCCGGCCACCTCACGCCCACTGGAGAGATCGAGCAGCGAGAGGCCGCTCTCCTGCGCCGCACGGCGAATCGCGGGCACGATCTCACGCCCGCGCCGCGTCTGCACCCGCACGATCTGGCGATCCATCACCGCTTCCAGCAGCCAGTGCGCCGCCAGCGCCGCGCGGCCGGTGCAGCCGGCCGCCTCCGGACAGGCGGCGTGATGCACCACCGCCGTCTGGCCTGAACGGCAGGCAACCAGCGAATCGCCGGGCTGCGGACGGCAGCAGCGGGCGTAGCGCGGCCGCAGGCTATCGTCCGAGGCGAGCGCCACCGGCACCCAGCCCGCGAACGGATCGTCTTCGCCGCCGTGGGTTCGCGACGCTGCCGCATCCATCAGCACCGCGATCGTGTAGGCGATCTCACGTCGCGCGAACTCGCCGAAACCGGCGGCCTCGTACAGCCGCTCCTCGCGCTGGAAGCCGAGCGTCTTCAGCAGGCGCGGGGCAATCTGCGGCGGCGCCTCCGCGGCCCGCAGCTCGGCGGCCACGATCTCGCGGCCGACGCTCACGGCATCGGCGCGCCAGGCCGCATCGAGCGCCTGCTGCACGGCCTTGCGCGCCCGTGCCGTGCGCAGCAGGCCGGGCCGCTCCAGCCACTCGGCCGGCGGCAGGGTGCGGCCGGCATCGAGCGTGATCGTCACGCGGTCGCCGTGGCGCAGGCAGTAGGAGAGGGGCTCCTCACGGCCGTTGATGCTGGCGCTGGCGGCGCGATGCCCGAGCTGCGTGTGCAGATAGTAAGCGAAATCCAGCGCCGTCGCGCCTTCGGGCAGCGCCACCACCTCGCCACTGGCCGTCAGCACGAAGACGCGCTCGTCTTCGCCGGCGCTGGCCAGCTCGGCGAGCAGGCGGCGCATCCGCGCGTGCAGCGCCAGCCGGTTGGGGCCGCCCTCCGTGGCACGGCGCGCGTAGTCGATCTCGTCCGGGCGCTGCGTCTGCACCAGCACGCGCACGAAGCCGCCTTCCGGCGGATAGGCGACCAGCTCGCGCCGGCCGGGCCGGGCGATGGCGGGTGTGAGCGGCACCTCCTCGGTCTCAGCCTCGGTGATGCCGGGCCAGACTTCGTCCAGCACGGCCTCCACCCGCTCCAGGCGCTGCTCGTCCGGCACGTTGATCGCGATGCGGCCGAGGCCGCGCAGCGCCGCGCGCGGCAGATGCAGCTCGCCCAGCCGCCGCACCTCCGCGGCGATGCCGCTGAAGCTGGGCATCGCCGTCTGCACGTCGGCTTCGATGCCCAGGCGCTGCAGGCGCTCGTCCAGCACGTCACTGAGCCAGTCGAGGCGATGCTCGCGCCGCATCAGGCGCAGCTCTTCGGAGAGCGCCATCGCCTGGCGGTACTGCTCGTGGTCCAGCACGGAGAGCACCAGGTCGTCGAGCCGGCCGGCCAGGCGGAAGAGCAAGAGGCGGCGCGCCAGCGGCGCGTGCACGCCGGCCGTGTGCCGCGCCAGCCGCCGCGCGTCGTGCGCGGGCAGCAGATCGGCATTGATCATCGCCTCCTGCCGCCGGCAGAGTGCGAGCAGCAACAGCTCCGGCGAGCCGGCCAGCGCCAGCAGCAACCCCTGTTGCAATTGCCCCTGCTCGGGCGAAACCGGCGCGGCCGGCATGGCGCAGATCCGCTGCAGGCGGGCGCGCGTCGCCTGCACATCGCGGCTGTCGCGCCCGAAGGCCCAGGCGATCGCCCGCAGTTCCGGCTCGGCAAGGCCCAGCGAGAGCGCCGCGAGCACGCCCGCCGTATCCACGTCGGCGACGGCGGCGAGCAGCGCCGTGCCGGCGCAGGCCGCCAGCGGCGCCACCGGCTCCGGCTCGTCCTCGGCGCCGGCGTCGGGCGCGGGCTGGCGCTCGAGCAGCGCCTCGCAGACCACGGCGAACGGGTCTTGCAGCGCAGCGCCGTCTACCCCGGTCTCGCTGCGCAGGCGCAGGATCTCGGCCAGGCGTTGCACAGTGCTGCCCGGAGCGAGGCTGCCGGCCGGGCGCCGCGCCAGCCCGCTGTGGCCGAAGCAGCGGCAGGCGAGCAGCTCGTTATCGGCGCGCAGGCAGGTCTCCACGAGCCCCAGCAGGCCGGCGTCGTCCAGCAGTTCCGCCAGCAACACGCAGGCGACGCTCCAGCGATCCCACCCATCGCCGGCGAGCAGCGCCTGCAGCGGCGCCCGATCGGCTGTGCGGCCGGGCGGGAAGAAACGGCGGCGCAGGTCGAGTGCGGTGAAGAAATCGCGAAAGAGCGCGTGCGCCCAGTCGTACTGCAGGGCCTGTTCGGCGTCGGGCAGCAGCGGCGGCAGAAAACGCCGATCGATCTCGGCCAGCACGCGCGGCGCATCGAGATCGGCCGGCGCCAGCGCCTCGGCCCGCAGCTCGGTCAGCGCCTCCACCACCATCTGCGCCAGGTCGCCGCGCGCCAGCGGCCCGGTACGTTCCGACAGCGTGGCGGCATAGGCGACGGCGGCCAGCAGCGCCTCCTTCACTTCCGGCGCGAGGTGGCTGCCGCGTTGCACGTCCACGCGGAAGACCTGGCGCACATACGCCTCGATCACCGCGGCGCGGGCGGGCCGCAAGGTGCCGCCGCCCGTCAGCTCCTGGCTGATGATCACGTTGAGCATCAGCGGGCTGCGGGCCAGCGAGACGAGTGAGCCGCTCTCCAGCCAGGCCGCACGGTCGCGCCCGCCCAGGCTGCGGAAGATCGCCTCGGCGCGTTCGGCGCTGCCGGCGTACTGCGTGATATATTGCAAGACGAGGTGCGGCCGCAGCGGCTGCAAGGCGGCGACCGGCAGCTCCGTGAACTGGGTCGAGGCGCGGTGCTGCCGCGTTGAGATCACCAGTCCGCAACCGGGAAAGCGGCGGGCGATGCTGTCCAGCTCGAGCAGCGCCACGCGATCGAGGATCGTGTCGGCGATCTCGTTCACGCCGTCGAGCAGCAGCAGCAGCCGGCCGCTCTGCAGCAACTCGAGCACCGCATCGCGCGAGCGGCGCAAGCCGTGCACGGCCATGCTTTCGCCGACGAGATCGACGAGGTCCTGTTCCGGCCGCCAGGCGCGCAGGGGCGCGAACACGGGAATCGGCGCCGACGGCGTCTCGGAGAGCGCCTGCGCGGCGCGGCGCGTCGCCTCCAGCAGCGCCGTGGTTTTGCCGCTGCCGCCCTCGCCGATCACGACGAGGCGATGATTCTCGGCGATCAACTCCTGCAGGTCGCTGGAACCGGCGCGCGCGGCGGGCAGCAGCAGGCTGCGCGGCTGCAGGAGCCGCGCCGTGAGCGGCACGTAGCGCCCCCGCCACTCGGAGAGGTCCGGCCCCGCGCACCAGTTGGCCAGGGTCGCGGCGTAGTCGCGCAGGCCGGCCTCGGTGGAGATGCCGGGCATCGCGGGAGCAGCGTCGGCAGAGGCTTCGGCGGCCTGTGCCGCCGCGATCTCTTCCTCGCGCCACAACAGCTCGTACAGGCGCACACGGCCGCTGATGCCGCGCAGCTCGGCCTCGCGCAGGAAACGGTACTGGAACTCCGGCTCGCCGCTGGCGAGGCTGCGCACCAGCGCCGTGACGACGATCTGATCGGCGCCCGCCTCGCCGCGCACGCGCGCCGCCAGGTTCACGGCCGTTCCGTAGTAATCGCCGCCCTCTTCCACGGTTTCGCCGACGTGCAGGCCGATGCGTATGCGCGCCCGCTCATCCAGCTCGGCGTAGGCGCTCTGCAGGCCGCGCTGCATCTCGATCGCGCAGCGCAGCGCCTGGCGCGTGCTGCGGAAGGTAATGAAAAAGCCGTCTCCGTCCTGGCGGACGATGTGCCCCTCGCGCTGGCCTGCAAGGGCGCGCACGACGCCGTCGTGGATGCGGTAGAAGGCGCGGGCGCGGCGGTCGCCACGCCGCTGCGTCTCGGGTGTCGAGCCGACGATGTCCGAGAACAGAAAGGTGACGGTGCCCATCGGCAGCTCGTCACGCTCGCGATGGCGCGAGCGACGCGGCACGGCGGGCACACCCCGCGGCACAAAGCCGCCCGGCGGCGGCCACTCGCGGCCCGCGCGCGGCCTGCTGCGCTCCTCCGGCTGCTCGGTTGTCATCGCGTTTCCGTACCGGTCCCGCTCGATCTGCCGGTAGTGTAACGGCTACGCGGGAGCGCGTCGCGGTACCGAAGACACGGCTGCGCGGCTTCTGCTGAAGTTAACGCGGCGGCCCGGGCGTTTCGCGTGCTCGGCGTCGCGGGCGCGGACGGTGAAGGGCGTGGGCTTGGCCGCAGGGGCGCACTCCCCCCGGCGCGGCCAGGGTCATGAAAGTGCGCCCCTGCCGGCGGATGTTGGCCCGACGCACCTGGCAACGCTCGCGGCCCGGATCGCCCCGCTCCCGCTTCCAGCACGCGACGGCTGCGAGCAAGGGAGCTAGACGGGGCGAGGGCCGAACGGTCTCAGCCCCAGTCGGTGACTTGCTTGTGATTCCTGGCCAGGATCTGCTCGTCGCTCAGGCGCCAGTCAACCTTGCTCAGCGTCTGACGATCCTCCTCGTCAAGCTGGAAGCCGTGGGCCGCCGCGGCCTCGTGCGGGCTGGTGCGGCGCACATCGGCGCGGAAGGCTGCATTCTGGCGCCAGTGCCGGGCGAGGTTCTCCATCGTCTGCAGACCCACGTTCACGCTCCCTGCGTTGCTGACGGAGGCGCAGCGAAGAACGAACCATCGTCGATCATCGCCCGCAGCTCGCCGGCGGCCGGCTCGGATGCGCCCGCCGCCACGAGCGCCGCGTGCGCCCGCACGCAGTAACTTTCTACGACAACCGCACACGACTGCAAGATGCCTGCCGCGACAAGTTTCTCGCGGACTGTCCGCTGAGCGGCGGTATCGTGCTCGGCCGTCGCCAGCAACGCCATGAACGCGGGCCGTTGCTCGGCCGGCAATTGCTCATGATACAGCGCGATCGGCAGTGTGCGTGTGCCGGCCGCCAGGTCCTTCCCCTGCTCCGCGGCAAAGAGGTCAAAGCAGTCCGAGCGCAGCTGCCGGGCGGCGCCCAACGCCCGGCCGAAGGCCGCCCAGCGCGCCACGGACGCGGATCGCACCCCGGCCAACCGCGCCGCCAGCGCCGCGTAGAGCGCGACTTCGGCGCCGGTCTTTCGCGCCGCCAGCGCTGCCACCTCCACGCCGCTCGGAACCTCGGCGGCCCCGGCGGCGGCGACGTCGGCCTGCTGCCCCGAACTCAGGCGCAGGCCCGCCTCCGCCAGCAGCCGCAGCAACGCCAGCAGCGTGCGCGGTGTGGCCTCGATTGCGGAGAGCGCGAGCGGCGCCAGCGCCCCGGTGAGCGTGGCGCCGGCGAGCACGGCCTGCGCCGGCCGCTCGCGCCAGCCGGGCGGCAGATCGCCGTCCATCACGTCGTCCAGCAGGTCCAGACCGGCATGCACAAAGGCGCAAGCGACGGCGAGCGACAGCGGCGGCGGCGGTTCAGCGCGGATCGCGGCATGGACGAGCAGCGGCACGTGCACGCAGCTCAGGTAGAAGGGTGGTGGCTCCGGCCGGGCAAGGTGAGCGCCGATCTTCTCCAGCGCCGTGCGCAACAAGGCGAGTTGCGCCGCGCCGCTGGTGTGCTCGCGCAGAAACCGCGCCGCTGCCGCCAGCACCATCCGCTCGCGCTGCGGCCCGCTCCACGTCACGTATGCCCGCCGAGCCTGAGCGCGGCGGGGCCGGGCGCGCGGCTACCCCTCATCCAACGCCTCCGCCACCGCCTCGTCGAGCAGCATGGCACGGCCGGCGGCCCAGGCGTCGTCAAAGGCGGCCTCACCCAGGCGCGTACGCAGGCCGGTCAGCAAGCGGTCATGCAGCGGCCCGTAGCCCTCCGGCCGCGAGGCGCCCAGCGTCTCGCGCAGCGCCTCGGCGGCGGCGACGAGACGCGCGGCGCGCTCGGCCCTCCCTTGCGCGTAGAGCGTGCTGCCCAGCACACCCAGCGAGCTGTAGATGCCGTAGCGTGCGCCGCGCTCCAGGTTGAGTTGTAGGCTTTCGCGCTGATAGGCGGCGGCGCGGTCCAGCTCGCCCAGCCGCGCCAGCAGCATGCCCGCCTCCACCAGCACGTTGGGCAGACTCTTGCGCGGGCTGACGGCGCGGCTGAGGTGCACAGCCTCATCGTAAAGTCCCATCGCCCGTGAGAAGTCGCGGCGCAGCATCGCCACGCGCGCCAGCGTCAGCAGCGGCGCGATCATACCCTGCCGGTCTTCGTAGGCGCGGTAGAGGGCGACGGCCTCATCACACAGCGCTTCGGCCCGATCCAGCCCGCCGCGGAAGAAGTGCGCGAAGCCGAGGTTGGTCAGCGTTTCGGCGACGCCCGGCTGATCGCCAAGCTGGCGAAAGAGCGCCAGGCTCTCTTCGAGCAACGCCACCACCTGTTCCTGCTTGCCGTGCAGATCGAGCAGCGCGCCCAGCGCCATCAGCGTCTGCGCGACGCCGCGCGGCTCCTGCAAGGCACGGAACAGGGCCAACGCCTGCTCAAGCCGCGCGGCGCCGCGCTCGAAGTCGCCGCGCACGTACTCCAGCTTGCCGGCCTGCAACAGCGCGGCGGCCCGCAGGCTGTCGTGCACCGGGGCTGCTCCGGCCAGGGCGCGCTCCAGCCAGGCGCTGCCTTCACTGAGCTGCCCGCGCGCCTGCCAGAACGGGCCAAGCGCGGCGGCGAGGCGCAGGAGCGGTTCGCCCGCCCCCTCGCGCTCGCAGAAGCGCAACGCGGCGCGGAAGTTATCCTGCTCCAGGTCGAGCCGCGCGAGCCAGTTCGCGTGCAGGTGGCCCTCCCACTCCGGCATGGGCTCCTTCGCCAGCGCCAGGAACCAGTCGCGGTGACGCCCCTGCACTTCGCCCTGCTCGCCGGCCGCCTCGAGCTGCTCGCTGGCGAACTCGCGAATCGTCTCCAGCATGCGGTAGCGCACGTCGGCCTCGCGCTCGTCGACCACCACCAGCGACTGATCGACCAGTTCGGAGAGCCCGTCGAGCACATACGCCGGGCCTAGAGCCTCCTCCGGCGCGGCCGCCGCCACGCCACGGCCGCTCTCCGCGGCGGCATCGCCGGCAACCGCCTCGGCCGCCTCCAACGTCCACCCGCCGGCGAAGGCCGCGAGCCGGCGGAAGAGCACGCGCACGCGCGGCGCCAGCAGACCGTGGCTCCAGGCGATCGTGTCGCGCAGCGTCTGCTGGCGCTGGGGCAGATCGCGCGGGCCGGAGGTGAGGAGCCGCAACGACGGTGCGCCCTCGCTCTCCAGGCGGCGAAGCAGCGCCGGCGGCGGCAGGACGGTGGTGCGGGCCGCGGCCAGCTCGATTGCCAGCGGCAGACCGTCGAGCCGGCGGCAGATCTCAGCCACCGCCGCCGCGTTCTCCGGCGTGAGCGCAAAGCCCTGGCGAAGCTCTTGCTCCCGCCGCAGGAACAGCTCGACGGCGGGGTACCGGACGAGCATCTCCGGTGTGGCGGCGCGCCCGGCTGCAGGCAGGGCCAGCGGCGGCACGATATACTCGCGCTCCCCCCGCAGCCGCAGCGCCGCGCGGCTTGTGACCAGCAGCTTCAGGCCAGGGCAATCGGCCAGCAGCTCGGCCACGCGCGGGGCCGCCGCGATCAGTTGCTCGAAGTTGTCCAGCAGCAAGAGCAGCGCCTTGCCGCGCACATATTCGCGCAGCGCCTGGCCGGACGGCGCCTGCACGTTCTCTTCAACGCCGAGCGCGGCGGCGATGGCGGCATCGAGCATGGACGGATCGCTGACGGCGGCAAGCTCGACCAGCGCGACACCGTCCGGGTAGTCGGCCGCCACGGCCGCCCCGGCAGCGAGCGAGAGGCGCGTCTTACCCACGCCCCCGGGTCCGGTGAGGGTCACGGCGCGCACGCCTGGATCGCGTAGCAGCGCCACCACTGCCGCCAGATCTGCGTCGCGCCCCACGAACGCCGTGGGCGGCGCCGGCAAATTCAGGGACAGGGGCGGGCGGGCATCCGGCCTGGCAGACGCCTCGACTGGCAGCTCCTCGCGCATGGCGGCGGGCATGGGCCGGCGCCGCGCCGCATCTGCCAGCTCGGCACGCTCGTGCACCGGCAGCAGCAGCGCCTCGGCAAGCAGTTGCACGGTGTCGCGGTGTGGATGGCGATGGAGGCCGCGTTCGAGATCGGAGATCGCACGCGTGCTCAGTCCGGCCCGTTCGGCCAGCGTCTCTTGTGTCAGGCCGGCCGCGACGCGCTTGCGACGCAGCAGATCGGCGAACGCCATTGCCTGGTCAGCCGCCATAGGCTGTTCTTGGTCCCCTTTTGCACATCACGCCGAAGACATGGTTTCAAAACCGGCGTTCACGTGCCATCGCGCACCGGCAAGCGGGAACCCGCGCCGATTTTGAAGCCGTCTGTAAGTTACGGCGCCAACCGGCAGTTGGATGCACACCCGCCGCGGGCAAAGCATAGCATGGCGCGATCGGCTCGCCCGCCCCGAGGCGTGGCACGGCGCCGCACAGTTGGGCTGCGGGTCACGGCGGCGCGGGAGGACCCCGAGACCGCGTGCTGCGCCACGGACGGCTCGCCCTGTAGGCTGATGCCATGCGCATCTGGGACGTGGCTCCGGCACTGCTCTGCCAAAAGCACCTGACCGGCGAGCACCGCGAGCTGCACGGGCTGTGGAACATCCTCACGCAGGGCAAGCGCGGCTACGCCAACCACCCGGAAACCCGCCGCTGGCGCGGCAAGCTGGCTGCGCTCTACGCCCGGCACGCGGCGCTCGACGCCGAGATGACACGCCGCAGCTACCGTCATGCCAGCCCGCTCGACCCTGCGCTGGCAGCGGGCGGCGCGCATCAGGATGAGTACGTCGATGCGCCGGCGGCGCAACTGTGCAAGCTGCGCGCCAGGCCCTGCCCATGCCCGTTGGGCGAAGCCGCCCGATCGCGAGCAGGGAGTGCAGGGAGTGCAGGGAGTGCAATGAGCGAGCAGGAAAACAACGAAGCCCTCAACCGCCATTACGGCCGGGGCGACCTGGCGGAAGCGATCCTGGACGCCGTCCGTGCAGCCGGCAAGAATCCCGAGGCGCTCACGCCCGACGACCTGGCGCCCGTCGATCAGTTCCATATCGGCGGCAAGCCGGCGACCGTGGAACTGGCAAAGCTGGCCGGCCTGCACGCCGGCATGCGCGTGCTCGACGTGGGCGGCGGCATCGGCGGCCCAGCGCGCACCCTGGCGGCGGAGTTCGGCTGCACCGTCACCGTGCTCGACCTGACGGACGAGTACGTCCGCACCGGTGAGCTGCTGACCGCCCGCACCGGCCTGGCGGAGCGTGTGCAGCACCGCCACGGCTCGGCGCTGGCGATGCCCTTTGCCGACGCCAGCTTCGACGCCGCCTGGACGCAGCACAGCTCGATGAACATCGCCGACAAGGAGCGGTTGTATGCCGAGGTCCGGCGCGTGCTGCGGCGCGGCGGCACACTGGCGCTGCACGAGGTGATGGCCGGCGCCGCCGGCGAGCCGCGATACCCGCTTCCCTGGGCCGACGACGCCGCGCTGAGCTTCCTGCGCCCGCCGGCCGAGATCCGATCGCTGGTCACCGCCGCCGGCTTCCGCGAGACGGTCTGGCAGGATGTGACGGCGGCGTCGCTCGCCTTCTTCGAGCGCCTGCAGGCACGGCCGCAGCCCGGCGCCCCGCCGCCCTTCGGCCTGCACCTGCTGCTGGGCGCAGAAGCACCCGCCCGCGTCGCCAACATGACCCGCGGCCTCGCCGATGCCCGTCTGTCCGTAATCGAAGCCGTCTTCCGCAGGGAACCGGGAATCGGGAACAGAGAATAGGGAATAGAGAACGGTGGGGAATCCCAACCTTTTCCGACAATCCCCTTCATGCCTTTCCCCTCTCCAGTTTCTGGAGAGGGGGCCAGGGGGTGAGGCCAGGTGACTGACCCGCTTGCCCGCATCGAAACACGTCGCCGCGCTGTGCAGGACGCGGCGCGAGCGGACGCCGTCGCTCGCCAGCACGCGCTGGGCAAGCAGACGGCCCGCGAGCGCGTGGCCATGCTGCTCGACACCGGCTCCTTCCGCGAGTTCGGCGCCCTGGCCGAGCCGGCGCGCGAGAACGCCTTCAGCGAGGATCTCGACGCGCCGGCCGACGGCGTCGTCACCGGCACAGGACGGATCGACGGGCGACCGGTTGGGCTGCTCGCCTTCGACTTCACCGTGCTCGGCGGCAGCAACGGCAAGACCGGCGCCCTCAAAGTGCAGCGCCAGGCGCGGCTTGCGTTGCAGCACGGCTATCCGCTGGTGATGCTGCTGGACGGCGGCGGTCACCGCATTCAAGACGGGCTCGACTCACGCCACTTCGCCCACGGCAGCGGCGACTTCTTCCACAACCAGGCGCGCCTCTCCGGCTGGGCGCCGATGGTGGCGGCGATGCTCGGCATGGGCTTCGCCGGGCCGTCGAACTACGCGGCGCTGGCCGATTTTGTGGTGATGGTGCGCGGCACGGCGACGATGGGCGTGGCCGGCCCGGCGCTGGTGAAGGCTGCGATCGGCGAAGAGATCTCGAAGGAAGCGCTCGGCGGCGCCGAGGTGCAGGCCGACCGCCACGGCATGGCGGATCTGGCCGTGGACTCCGAGGAGGAGTGCATGGCCGCGGTGCGCCGCTTCCTCGGCTACTTTCCGAGCAACTGCCGTGCGCCGCTGCCGGTCGTGCCCTGCGATGACCCGCCCGACCGCCGCGAGGAGGCGCTGCTCAGCCTGGTGCCGGAGAACGGCCGCCGCGCCTACGACGTGCGACGCGCGATCGAGCTGGTGGCCGACCGCGACAGCGTCTTCGAGCTGAAGCCGGCCTTCGCGCAGAACCTCGTCACGATGCTGGCGCGGCTCGACGGGCGGCCGGTGGGCTTCATCGCCAACCAGCCGCGGCGCCTGGCGGGCACGCTGGACGCCGCCGCCTGCGAGAAGGGCGCCCACTTCATCTCGCTCTGCGACGCCTTCGGCCTGCCGCTGATTCAGTTTGTGGACGTGCCCGGCTTCATGATCGGCAGCGCCGCGGAGAAGACGGGGCTGATTCGACGCAGCGGCCGCCTGCTCTACGAGCTGGGGCAGGCGACGGTGCCGCGCTGCACCGTGATCTTGCGCAAGGGCTACGGCCTGGGCTACCTGGCGATGAGCGGCGGCCGCGCCTTTGACGCCGACCTTTGCGTGGCCTGGCCCACGGCCGAGATCTGCGCGATGTCGATCGAGGGCGCGGTGGACGTGGCCTACCGCCGCGACTACCAGGCAGCGCCGGACCCGGCGGCGCGGCGGCAGGAGCTGATCGCGAGCTTCCAGGCGCAGATCGACCCGCTGCGCGCCGCCGCCGGCTTCGGCATCGACGACGTGATCGACCCGCGCGACACGCGCCCGATCCTGATCGACGCGCTCGGCCGCGCCGCTCCGCGCCGCAGCGACACCCGCCCGCCGAAGTACCACGGCATCTCGCCCATTTAGGGAACAGGGAGCAGGAGGGGGTAAGGCGTCCTTTCAGTTGCCTGCTCCCTGTTTCCGAACTTCTAAAACATGTCGAGGCAGAGGGCGCTGCAGGCGGTGCGGAAGAGGTCGTCGGCGCGGCGCAGGGCTGTGGCGTCGCTTGCAGCAACGAGGCCCAGGCGGGCGAGCTGGGTGGCGCCGGTGTAGCCGGAGACGAGCATCGCCAGCGCCCGCTGGTTAAGGCAGAGCGCCCCCTCATCGGTCGTACCGAGCCGGCGCACGCGGCCCCAGCCGCCCTCGACCGTCAGCTCCCAGTTGCCGGCGTTCCACGGGCACAGATCGTCGGCGACGGCGAAGCTGATGCAGCCGTCGGCGTCGTAGCCGCGCCCTTCCAGCGCCGCGGGCACGTCCACGATGCGCACCAGCGTGCCGTCGAGCGCGTCGGTGTGCAGCTCGCGCGGCTCCTGCGTCATGTAGAAGAGCGGATCGTCGCTCGGCAACTGCAAGATGCGCACGCTGGCGGCCAGGTCATAGCCGGCGAGGTAGTTGACCAGCGCCCGGTGCGCCGCCGGCGTCTGCCAGACCAGCTCGCGCACGGTGAGGTTGAGGAAGCGGGTGACGCCGGCCTGCGCGCCGCGCTCGACGATGTAGATCGTGTAGCCCAGGATCTCGCCGGCCTCCTCGTAGACCGCGATCAGAAAGGGCGCCATGTCTTTGCGCCAGGGTTGCAGCACGCCCTTGCGCCAGATCTCCTCCGTGCGCGTGAGCATCAGCGAGCGCGGCGCGGCGAAGCGTCGATACGGCGCATCGAGCAGCGGAGAGGCGTCCTCACTCTTCAGCAGGCGCACGTTCCCGGGCGTAGAAATCTCGTCCACGTAGCGCAACGTGCGCGGATCAAAGTCGTAGCGCCAGCGCGTGAAGCAGACGCCGTAGCCGAAGCGCTGGTAGATCGCCGCCATGCTGGCCCAGAGCATCGCGATCGGCTGGTCTTGCTCGCGCATCACGGCGAACGAGCGCGTCATCAGCTCGCGCACGTGGCCGCGGCGGCGGTGCGAGGGCAGCGTGCTGACGCTGGTGACGCCGCCGCACCCGATCTCGCGGCCGTTCCAGCGCATCGTGAGAGGAAAAGTCCCCATCTGCGCCACGGGCTCGCCGTCCTCGAAGGCGCTGAGCGTCTCCTCGGGCTTGAGCAGCGCGTGTTCCAGCCAGAAGTCGAGGTTCTCATCGGCGGTCGAGCCGCCGAAGCCGATCTGGTCGTTGTAGAGAAAGCGCCGGAACTCATCGGCGCGCACGGGACGGTATTCGACGGTCATTGCGGTTACTTATCCTCCGGTTCACTGAGGCTGGCTTTGGCTGCGCATTTCGCATGAAGAAAGGCCGCGGGCGATCACGTCCGCGGCCTGGTGAACGATTGGAGCCAGGAAGAGCCGGCTACCCTCCGCCCATCCGGGAACGTGAGCGCTTTGCGCGCGCGGCGCCGCTGCCACTCGCAATCGGCTGCATCGCCCGCTCCTTCACGTTCCCGGCAGAGAGAACACCCGACGCTGGTCTGCCTGCAAAGGCAGTATCCGGGCGGTCTCCGCCCGCTGTCAAGCGCGGCGGGCGGGCGCGCAAACGCGGGGCCGGAGGCGGTGAAGCACCTCCGGCCCCGCGTGTTGTTGTCTGGGCTGCCGAGCCTACGCCGGGATGTAGAGCCACTGGCCGGCGTAGATCAGGTTCGGGTTGTAAACGCGGCCATAGTTGGCGGCGTAGATGTAGGTCCAGTCCGCGCCGTTGCCGTAGGCACGGTAGGCGATGTTGGAAAGAGTGTCGCCGTAGCGTACGTGATACCACATAAGGTATTCCTCCACCGGCGTGATCGCCGGGTAGTTGTCAGATTCCGGGTGGCGCATCTGCGGTTACCCCGGTGACATCAGGCTACCGCGCTCCGTCGGCCGGCCGGCATCGTGCATCCCACGGCGCCGCTGTGAAGCTGGCGACAGCAGCGGATCCGGACTGCCATCACGCGGCGCGCGATCAGGCATCGAACAAGCCTCGCTCCTGCCTGCAACCGAACCGCCGATGAAATGCGATCCGGCCCGCCGATTGGGCGAGACCGCGGGCGCGGAGGCGCAGTTGATGGGAGATGGCTGCTCCACAGCCATTGGAGCATGCTCCTGCACGAGATTGCTAACCCGATCCCACCCCGGAACTTCCTCCCCAGGATCGCCCCTCTCCCTCTCCCAGGATTGGGAGAGGGAGAGGGGTTGGGGGGTGAGGGTGAGGGCCGCCCAGCCTCGCCTCAGCCGTTGCCGCCGCAGGGCTGCGCCGCCGACGGATTGGTCAGAAACGGCGTCGCGCTCACGTTGGCGCTGATGCGATCGCCCGCGCCAGCCGGCGCCGGGCCCCCGGGCGAACCCCACCAGTTCAGGCGGGCATCCACGGCCGCGCCGGTCGTGTTGTTCAGACCGAAGCTGGTGTTGTTCTGGAAGACGCTGGTGTGCACCGTGGCCGTGCCGTTGTTGCGCACCAGCAGGCCGGTGGTGTTGCGCTGCAGGCAGCTTTCCAGCAGGGTCAGCGCCCCGCCCTCTACGTCGATGCCCGTGCCGCTGGCGGAGATACGGTTGCCGTCGAGCAGCGCCGTGAGCGGGTGGCCGCTGCCCGCGGTCAGTTGCAGGTGAACGCCGGTGCCGACACGCGCGATCGTGTTGCCGGCAAGGAAGGCGGAAAGCGGCAGATCGCCGAAGCCGAGCGTGTCCGTGGTCAGCAGGGCGCCGACCGTGTTGGCGGCGCCGCTGCCGTTCACCGTGTTGTCGTAGAAGGCGGGCGTCACCGGCTGCTGCGTGCCGTAGGCGGCGAGGCCGATGTCGCAGTTGCCCACCGTGTTGTTCTCGAAGACCGGCGCGACGTAGGAGACGAAGCTCCAGACGCCGTAGCCGCCGGGCGTGCAGTCTTTGACCGTGTTGTCCTGGATCAGGTCGGCGACACTGGGTCCCCCGCCGCCGGCGTTGTCGGTGTGCACGCCGCTGCCGGAGCGCGTGATCGTGTTGTTCAGGAACTGGATGCCGAACGACCAATTGGAGTTGAGCGCGTCGGAGCTGTCGGAGACGGTGTTGCCGCGCATCGTGCCCGAGCTGAAGCGGGCCAGCACGCCGACCGCGAAGTTCGGGTTGCCCTGCACGTTGCGGATCGTGTCGTTCTCGACGAGGAAGTTGAGCACCTGGAACTGGATGCCGCGCAGGAAGACGTTCCGCACCGTCGTATTGCGCACGATGAGGTTGTGATAGGTCACCGTCGGGTCGGCCTCGATGCCGTCGCGGGCGTCGACGTTGGCGCCGCCGACGTTCACGCCGTCGCTCAGCGCCGGATTGTCGCCGTCCACGGTCAGGCCGTCGATCGTCACGTTGTCGGCCTGCACGAAGATCACGATGCTCGCGCCGGCGCAGATCGAGGAGGGATCGTTCGGATTGCCGCAGGTCGGATTGGACACGGCGGGCACGACCACCGGGCTGCCGTTGCCCTGCAGCGTTACGGCCTTGTTGACGACCACGTTCTCTGCGTACGTGCCCGGCTGGATCGTGATCACGGCGCCGGGGCTGGCAGCGGCGATCGCGGCGTTGATGCTGGCCGAGCAGCCGCCGCTGCCGCCGGGATTGACACAGAGCGGCGAGGCCGCCGGCGATGCGCCGGCGGGCACGGCGGCCGAGAAGGCGGCTCCGGCCAAGAACGCGAGGGCCGTAACGCCCTGCAGGAGCCGCGCAGGGAGCTTCAGGCCAGCGTGCAGAGGCATGTGGGGCAACTCCTCTCAGAAATCGTTGCAGTGCAACAAAATTCCGGTATGCTGGCGTATCGTAACGCGATGGCAGGACCACCGCACGGTCACGCGGCTCGCAGATTTATGTCGGTTCACGCCGTAATCTGGCAGCGCGACCGCGCGACGCGGCGCCGGACGTCCCGCTATGCTGGAGGCATGACGGCAGCACCCTTCGCCTACGCCCATGCCCCAGCCGCCTGAGCGCGCCGCCGAGCTGGCGGACACCGTTGCGCGGCTCACGGCCGCCCTGCTCGCCGCCGGCTACGAAGCCGGAGCCACCCGCCCGATCGATTACGGCCGGCAGTTCGGCGTTGGCGACGGCACGGCGCGCCTGCTGGTCAACATCTACGGCGGCAAGAAGGGCGTGCGCATCGTCGTCGTCGGCGCGGGCACACCGCTGCATACCGCGGTCGGCGCCATCGCACAGCAGATTCTCGGTGGCGGCAGCGGATCAGCGCTGGAGAAGGCCGGCGGCGCGGCCACGCGGGAAAACTTCGGGCCGGGGCCGTGGATCGGCTCGGACGAATCCGGCAAGGGCGACTATTTCGGCCCGCTGGCGGCGGCGGCCGTGTTCGTCGCGCCGGAGCAGGAGGCGACGCTGAGGACCGCGGGCGTGCGCGACAGCAAGCTGCTGGACGACGCGGCCGCCCATCGCGTCGCCGCCGAAATCCGCCGCCTCTGCGCTGGTTCCTTCGCCGAGGACCTGCTGCCGCCGGCACAGTACAATGCCTGCTACGCCAGGCTGAAGGCGGACGGTCAGAACCTGAACCATCTGCTGGCCGAGCGGCACGTGCTCGTGCTCGACGCAATCCTGGCGCGGGGCGGCGTGGCCGGCCCATCGGGCCTGAGCGTGATCGCCGATCAGTTCGCCGACGAGCGGCTGGTGCGGGAACGGCTGTGCGCGGCGCTGAAGGGACGCGGCGCGCCCTTGCCGCGGCTGCTGCAAACGCCGCGCGCCGAGGCGAACGTGGCCGTGGCCGCCGCCTCGATCCTGGCGCGCGACCGCTTCCTCACCTGGCTCGATGACGCCTCCGCGCGGCTCGGCGTGCGCCTGCCCAAGGGCGGCGCCAACCCGGCGATCGTGGACGCGGGCCGGCGCATCGTGCAGCAGGGCGGACGCGCGGCCCTGGGCGACGTCGCCAAGCTGCACTTCGCGACGACGGCCCGCGTTCTGGCCTGAGCCGGCGCCGGCCTACGAGCGCCTGGTCGCGGCGTCGATCGCCGCCAGCTCGTCCGGCGAGAGCTTCCAGCCGATCGACGCGGCGTTCTGCTTCACCTGCTCGGGGTTCATGGCGCCGGCGATCACGCTGCCCACCTGCGGCTGCTGCGCCAGCCACGACATCGCCAGCTCCAGCAGCGAACGGCCCGCGCCGTCGGCGATCTGCTCCAGCTTCACGAGCGTGTCGTAGTTGCCCTCGGTGAGGATGCGCTGGCCCATCGGCCCCTCCAGGCGCGTGCCCTTCGCCGGTCCCTGGCCGGGCCGGTGCTTGCCCGTGAGGAAACCGCTGGCCAGCGGGAAGAAGGGCAGGATGCCGAGGCCGTACTTGCCGCAAACGCCCACCAGCTCGTGCTCGATGCGGCGGTCGAGCAGGTTGTACTGGTTCTGCGCGGAGATGAACGGCGTCAGGTGCTCGGTCTTTGCCACCCAGGCCGCCTCCGTCGCCTGCGCCGCCGTGAAGTTGGAGTTGCCGAGGTAGCGCACGTCGCCGGCGCGCACCAGGTCATCCAGCGCACGCAGCGTCTCCTCGATCGGCGTCTCCGGGTCTGGAGAGTGCATCTGGTAGAGGTCGATATAGTCCGTGCCGAGGCGGCGCAGCGAGTCGTGCACGGCGTCGACGATGTAGCGCCGCGAGCCGCCCTTCCAGAGCGGCCCTTCGCCCATGGGGCTGGCGAACTTGCTGGCGATCACGGCGTCGCGCCGCCGGCCCTTAAGCGCCTTGCCCAGCAGCTCCTCGGAGCCGCCGCGGTTGCCGTAGACGTCGGCCGTGTCGAACAGGGTGATGCCGAGGTCGAGCGCGGCGTTGACCACGGCGGCGGTGCCGGCCTCGTCCAGCCGGCCGCCGAAGTTGTTGCAGCCGATGCCGACGGCGGAAACAAGCAGACCGGAGCGGCCCAGATGTCGGTACTCCATCGCGGGCGATTCCTCCGAAACGTGCTGCGGCGGCCGCCGCTCCCGCGAGCATCCGGCCGCCGCTATTCATACCACGTCTGCCCGCTGTGCGCCCCGCCGTCGTGTTGCCGGCGCCGCGCACGGCGGGCGATCCTGCCTATTCCTGCTTGCCGGCGATGATATCCAGCGCGATCTCGACCTTTTCGCCGACGTACTTGGCGCCCGTGTCCATCGCCGCGTTCCAGCTCAGGCCCCAGTCGTCGCGGTTGATCGTGGTCTTCGCGCGGAAGCCGGCGCGGATCTGGCCGCTGAAGGGGTGCTTCCCCTGGCCCAGGTACTCGGTGTCCAGCGTCACGGGGCGGGTGACGCCGTGCATGCTCAAATCGCCGCCGATCTTCCAGCGCTTGTCGCTGACTTTCTCGACCTTCGTGCTCTTGAAGGTGATCTGCGGAAACTTCTCGGCGTCGAAGAACATATCGCCCATCATGTGGCCGTAGAGCCGTTCGTTCTTCACGTCGATGCTCTTCACGTCGATCGTGGCGTTCACGGAGGACTTGGGCGGATCGGCCTCGTTGAGCGAGATCGAGCCGGCGACGCCGGAGAAGCGGCCCTTGAACAGCGCGATCGCCATGTACTCGACCGAGAACAAGGCGGCGGAGTGTACGTCGTCGATCGCCCAGGTGCTGACGGCGGTCTGTGTGGTCATCAAGATCTCCTGCAAGCTGTGATCTGAAGCGGGGCGCCCGCGGCGGTCGTTGCGCTGGCAACGGCCGGCCGCTCACGCGCAGTGTACGCGAAAGCCCCGGCATAAAGGTAAGCGCCTTACTGCAAGTTCGTGGCAAACCGGCGACGGCGTGTCGGCCCTCACCCTCACCTCATCTGTGTGGCCCCTCTCCCTCTCCCAATCCTGGGAGAGGGAGAGGGGCGATCCTGGGGGAGCAAGTTCCGGGAGGGCGTCGGGCTAGCCGAGTGTTGCTGGTCGCGCCTTCGGCGCAAAGGGCGCACGCCGTGCGCCCCAACGGCTGATCCAACAGCCACGCCTTCAGCCGCAACCATCTGGCATACAGATCTCCCCTCTCCCAGGATTGGGAGAGGGGTATGTAGTATGAGGTGAGGGCCGAGCTGCTATCCGCCGAGCGCCGTGAAGGCAACGGCCGGCTCGACGCGGCGGATGGCGTGCGGATCGAGCCGGCGCAGGGTCTTGAGCACCCCTTCGATCGCCAGCGCGGCCTCCGGAATGCACTCTTCATCCAGCGACACGCCGGCGAGCGCGGCGCGCCGGCGCACGGTCTCCTCATCGACCGGCGCCGCGACGACGGCGGCGCGGTCCGGCTGCGCCTCGGCCGCGGCGTCGGCCTGGTCGTCCGCATGCGCTTCCGCTGCGGGCGCTTCGAGCGAGGCGGCGAGCGCGGCATCGAGGTCGGGATGGCGCTTGTGCCAGTCCGTGGCCTGCTGGAAGGCATGGGCCACGCGCAGCACCGTCGCCTCCGCGAACGGCCGGCCGGAGATCATCAGGCTGAGCGGCAGGCCGCGCCCGGAGAAGCCGCTGGGGATGGCGATCGCGGGCTGACCGGTCATGTTGAAGGCGCCGTTGTAGTTCGGTCCGCGCCGGGTCGAGGGCGAGATCGACTCGGCGTAGGTCGCGGCGTCGGCCTGCGTGGACGAGGTGAGCAGCACGTCGTAGGAGCGCATCGCCTCGGCGAAGGCGGCGCGCATAATGCTCCGCGCGCGCTGCGCCTGCACGTACTCGTTCGCCGTGAACAGGGCGCCGCTCAGCAGGCGGTTGCGCAGCGGCGTCGGGTACTTTTCGGGCGTTTCCGCCAGGTCGCGCGCGTGGTAGGCATAGGCCTCTGGGAACATCACGCCGAGCAGGGCGCCGGCCAGCTCGGCGTGCGGCAGGGAGATCTCCTCCACCGTGGCGCCGAGGCCGCGCAGCACATCGGCCGCGGCGTAGATACCGGCCTTCGCCTCGTCGCTCAGCTTGTCGTGGAAGTAGTTGGTGGGGATCGCGGCGCGCAGCCCCTTGACGCCCGCGTCCAGCGAGGCGGTGTAGTCTTCCACGGGCTGGGCGGCGGCGGCGGGGTCACGCGGGTCGTGGCCGGCGAGCGCGTTGAGCAGGATGGCGCAGTCTTCGGCCGAGCGCGCCATCGGCCCGGCGTGGTCCAGCGACCAGGCGAGCGTGACGATGCCGTAGCGGCTGACGCGGCCGTACGTGGGCTTGAGGCCGGAGATGCCGCAGAAGGCAGCCGGGCCACGGATACTGCCGCCGGTGTCGGTGCCGATCGCGCCCAGCGTCAGGCCGGCGGCCAGCGCCGCGCCGCTGCCGCTGCTGGAGCCGCCGGGAATGTGCGCCGGGTTCCAGGGGTTGCGGGCGGGCAGCAGCATGTGGCCGGGCGGCTGCAGGCCGAGCGCGAACTCGTGCGTGCTGAGCTTGCCGAGCATCACCGTGCCGGCGCCCTGCCAGCGCTCGACCACCGCGGCATCGATATCTGGAATCCAGTCTTCATGCACCGCCGAGCCGCAGGTCGTACGGATGCCCCTCGTCATCACAATGTCTTTGTAGGCGATCGGAATGCCCAGCAGCGGCGAGGCCGCCTCCGGCCCGCCCCGGGCGAAGATCGCCTCCGCGCGGCCAGCCTGCTCCAGCGCGATCTCCGGCGTGAGCGTGACGTAGGGCACGAGCTTCTCCTGAACGCGGCGCGTGCGTTCCAGCAGCGCCTCGGTCAGCTCGACCGGTGACAGCTCCTTGCGCCGGAACAGCTCCCCCGCCTCGCGAATCGAGAGGTACGCCAGCTCGGTTGCCTGCACCATCGTCCCTGCTCCCGTGTCTTCAGCAACTCGTTCCCGCGCGAGTGTACACCGGACAGGCACAGCCTGGAGTTGTGCTCCTCAGACCGGGCGCACGGCCCGCAGCGAGAACATCAGCGGCAAGTGCTGCGGGCCGGGCAGGCGCCACCAGCCCTCGCCGTCGCGCTACATGAAGGTGAAGAAGTTGTGGTAGGTGTACGGGAACTCGTGAAGGAACTGGATCTGCAGGCCGTTCCCGATCAGCGCGTCGATCATCTCGCCCAGCGGGTGGCTCCAGATGTACTCGGTCGTGTGCTCCAGCTTCGCGTTCGGGTCGGCGTAGGAGGCGGGTGCTTCGAAGCGATCAGGCTTTTCGGAGTGGAAGTAGCTGTACAGCAGCCGCGGCTCCGTGTCGCCGGGCCGCTCGTCGTACATGAAAAGGTACGGGTGCGTGTCCTGCACGTAGAGGACGCCGCCGGGCCGCAGGAAGTGCGCGGCGGCCGCGGCCCAGCGGCGGATGTCGGGCAGCCAGCAGAGGGCGCCGCGGCCCGTGTACACGATGTCGAACTGGCCGTCGAGGCTGGCCGGCAACTCGTCGATCGTCGAGTGCACGAAGTGCGCCGGCAGGCCGCACTCGGCCGCGATCGCACGCGCGGCGGCGATCGCCTCGCCGGAGAAGTCGGCGCCGGTGACCGTCGCGTCCTCCCGTGCCCAGGAGAGCGTGTCGAGGCCGAAGTGGCACTGCAGGTGCAGCAGCGTCTTGCCGCGCACGTCGCCCACCTCGGCGCGATCGAGCGCGTTGAGCTTGGACGCGCCCGCCTTGAACGCGGCGAGACCGTACCGCTCCGTACCGGGGTGGATGCGGGCCAGCTCATCCCAGTGCGCGAGGTTCGCGCGGGTGTACTCGTTCATGCGGCACAGGGTACAGATGGGGGCGATGCTCCGCCAGCACGGCGGCACGGCCAACCGCGCAAGGCGAGGAATGCGGAGGCGGGTTCCCTCGTTCCTCGCGCCGCCCTACGGCTGGAAGACGGCCGTGATCGTCAGGTCGGTGGGCGGCATGACGACGGCGCAGGGATTGATCGCCGAGCCCGCGCAGGGACCGCCGCTCCACAGGGCGAAGGTCGAACCGGCGCAAGGCGTGGCGGTCAACGTGATCGTGTCGCCAAAGGCATGCGGTCCCGCGCCGGGTGAAACCGAGCCACAGCCGCTGGCGTCCACGGTCAGCGTGAAGATCGGGACGAAGATCACCACCGGCAGCGGCGACACCCCGCCGCCGCCCGCGCCGCCTGCCTGCGCCGCCTGCGGCACGACGCCGAACGCGGCCGGATTCAGGGGCGGATTCTGTGGCAGGCTCACCCCCACGCCGATGCTCACCAGCGCGGCCGCCGAATCGAGGCCGGTCACCGTGTCGTGCGCCACGTAGCTGAAGCTGTCGATGCCGCTGAAGTTGGCATTCGGCGTGTAGACGAAGGAGCCGTCGGCGTTGAACGTCAGCGCGCCGTTCACCGGGCCGGCGGTCAGCACGGCGTTCAGCGGATCGGCGGCGACGGGCACGTCGTTGGCCAGCACGCCCGGCGCGGCGATCGCCAGCGCGGTGTTCACGGGCGTGGTGTAGGTGTCGGCAACGGCCGTGGGAGCCGCCGATCCCGTGGCCGTCAGCGTGTCGGCGGCGATCACGGTGCCGGTCAGGTTGCCCAGCGCCGGCACGCTCGTGCCATCGAAGATCACCGTGATCGTGCCCGCGGCCTGGTTCACGACGTACGAGCCGAGCGCCTGGCCGCTGCCGCGCAGCGGCAGGAAGGCGCGGGCGCCGCTGTCGAAGAAGAAGAGCGTGCTGACGAAAGGGCTGCCGGACGGGAACTGGAAGGTCGCCGTCAGGCTGCCGGCGAGCGCCGTGCCGGCGACGTGCACGTCGAAGAACAGCGCGCCTGGAGCAAATACGGATACCGACGTCGGGTTGCCGGCGTAGCTGGCGAAGGTGAGCGTGGCGAAGCCCCGGCCGCCGCCATTGACAAGCGTGCCGCTGAGGCCGCCGGCGCCGCCAACGGACGCCAGCGAGAGGGCGCCCGCACCGGCCGGCGGCACCACCGTGGACTGCGCGGCGAGCACGGACGGTCCGCTGATCACGAACGCCAGCGGCGCACTCGGCCCCGAGCCGTCGTTGTTGTCCACGGCCACATCGACGGTGGCGATCGGCGCGGCGATCGCGAGATCGCCGGCGGGGATGGCTGCCGTGAGCTGCGCCGGGGAGACGATCGACGTGCTGCGCGGCGAGCCGTTCCAGAGCACCGTCGCGGTGTCGAGGAAGCCGCTGCCGTTGACGATGAGCGTAAACCCCTGCCCGCCCGCCGGCGCGGTGGCAGGCGAAAGGCTGGCAAGCGACGGCAAGAGCGCATCCCCGCGCGCGACGTACCGCGGCGGGCCGCCGAGGCTTCCGAGCCAGAGCGCGAGAGCGAGCAAGGCCGCGAACGCGCCCGGTCGCACGACGGCTGCACGATGGTGGAGGACGTTTGCATGCCTGTACATGATGGCGCCGGCTCGATTCAGAAGGGCCGCGGAGCGGCAGCGGCGGAAGATCTGCAGAACATAAAGGAAATGCCGGACGCGCCCATTCTGTTCCGGTCCCGGAGTTAGAGCAATCGTTGCAATCGCGCCGACCCGAACGTCCGCTGCCATTCCCTGTTCCCTGTTCCCTCACCCCCGTATGCTGCGCTGAAGGGCGCGTGGCCGGCAGCCGCGGGAGAACGGTGTGAGCGAGAGCGCGGGCAGGCGGCGGCTGGCGATCGCCGCGGTGCTCGCCGCCGGGCTGCTGGGCGAGTTAGCCTATGCGCTGCTGCTCTTCCCGCTCCTGCAGCGCTACCTGGTCTTCGACCGCGGGCTGGGCGCCGGCTTCCCCGGCTACGTGCTGGCCGCCTACGGTATCTCCCGGCTCATCACGCAACTGCCGCTCGGCGGTGTCGCCGATCGGCTTGGCCGGCGGCATTCGGTTGCGCTCGGCTACGGCGCCGTCACGCTGGGCGGGCTGCTTTGCTGGACGCCCGCCACGCAGCTGATTCTCGTGGGCGCGGTCCTCTTCGGCACGGGCCACGCCCTGGCCGACCCGCTGCTGCCGGCGGCGCTGGCCGAGGGCGTCTCCGTGCAGGGCCGCGGCAGAGTGATCGCCATGCTGAATCTCGGCCAGGTCGCGGGGCTGGTGGCCGGGCTGGCGGGCGGCGCCTTCCTCACGGACCTGGCGCCGGCAACCGCCGGCTTTCTTACCGTTGCGGCCGCCAACGGCGCTTCGCTGGCGCTGCTCACGCTGGGCGCCTGGCCGCTGCTGCGCCCCGTGCGCGCCGGCCGCGGCGAACGGGCGGCGCTGGCCTGGCGGGCGCTCGGCGACGAGCGGGCGATCGATCTCTTCGTCGCGCTGTTCCTGATCGCCCTGGCGATGAACCTTGTGATGCCCAACATCAGCCTCTACAGCGTGCGGCGGTTGCACCGCGAGCTGCACCAGCTCGTGCCCTACCTGGCGCCGGCGGCGGTCGCGGGCGTGGCGGCGCTGCCCTTCGGCGGCTGGCTCACGGACCGTGCCGGGCGGCTGCCGCCGTTGCTGCTCGGCTCCGTGCTCGGCACGATCGGCTTCGCGCAGCTCGCGTTTGCCGGCGATCCGATCGACGCCGCGGTCGGCGCCGCGCTGGGCGCCGCCGGCCTCGCCCTGACCATGCCGGCTTCGAACGTGGCGCTGCTGGAAGTGGGCGGGCCCGAACACCGCGCCCTGCTGCTCAGCGGCATGATGGCGGTGCAGGGGCTAGGCCAGGCGGCCGGCCCGCTGTTCGGCGGCCTGCTGTCGCAGCTCGCCGGGCCGGCGTTGCCCTTCGGCATCGGCGCGCTGGCGCTCTGGCTCGTGACGCCCTTCTCCGTGCTGTTCGCCAGCGCCCCACACGACGGCGCAGCGGGCCAACTCGTGCCCTACACGCCGTTGACCCGCTTCATCAGCCGCCGCCACCTTGCGCGGCACGAGATGAGGGAACAGGGAACAGGGAACAGGGACCAGGGGGATGGAGGACCTAAACCGTAGGGGGTGGCGCCCTCCAGCCGCCATGCTCCGCCGTGCTGGACGCAGCGAGCGGTCGCGCTACGCCGTCACGGTGCCCAGCACGGCGACCGCTCGCTCGCGCAGGGTGCGCTCGGCCTCCTCCGCGATGCGGCGCACGATCGCGCCCGCCGGCTCGACGCGGTGCACCAGGCCCACGGCTTCTCCCGCCCAGACGGCCGCGATCTCCGGGTCGTCCGCCTGCCAGGCCGCAACGAGTTGCTGCTGCGCCGCTTCTCGCTGGCCGCGCAGCTCCTCTTCGTGGCCGTGCCAGCGCTCGCTGAAGCGGTTGCGCACCACGCGCCCGGCCACACCCTGCGGCCAGGCGCGCCCGTCGGCGATGTCGAAGACCGAGGTGTACACCGTATCCGCCGATTCGGCCTCCAGCACGCGCCGCCGGCGGTTGGGCGAGACGCCGCACTCGGCGGCGGCCAAAAAGGCGGTGCCGAGCCAGGCGCCTTCCGCGCCGAGCATGATCGCCGCTGCCAATCCTCGGCCGTCCGCGATACCGCCCGCCGCGATCACGGGGATCGGCGCGACGGCATCCACGATCTGCGGCACCAGCGGCAGCGTAGCGAGCGTGCCGGTGTGGCCGCCGGCCTCGCCGCCCTGTGCCACGATCAGATCGACGCCGGCACGCGCCGCCTGCCGCGCCTGCTCGACGGCGCGCACCTGGCAGATGACCCTGGCGCCGATCGCCCGCGCCTGGGCCATGTACGGCGCCGGGTCGGCAAACGAATGCGCGATCACCGGCACGCCCTCCTCCAGCGCGACCTCGTAGAGGCCGGGGAAGTCGGGCAGCCAGTGACTGATGAAGCCGACGCCGAAGGGCCGGTCGGTGCGTTCGCGCACCAGCCGGATCTGCCCGCGCAACCATTCGCGCCCCTGCGCCATGCCGCCGATCAGGCCCAGCCCGCCGGCCGCCGAGATCGCCGCCGCCAGCTCTCCGTTCGCCGGACCGCCGCCCATCGGCGCGTTCAGGATCGGGATCTCGATGCCGAGCAGGTCGCATAGCCGGGTGCGCAGCATGGCCGTCTCCTTCGGGGAAGGGTAGAGGGTGTGGGGTAAAGGGTCAGCATGTCGTGAACGCGTCTAAACCCTGTACCCAAAACCTTACACCCTCTACCCTATACCCTCGTGAAGGACGCGCTCGACTGGCTGACGCTGCGCGAGTGGCTCGCCATCCTCCGCATCGGCGTGGGGTTGTGGTGGCTGGAGAGCGTGCGCCACAAAGACCTGCCAAATTTCCTGCGCGGCTCGGCCATGAACTGGGTCGAATCGCTGACGGCGAAGCACCCCATCCCTGGCTTCGCCAACGCGATTCGCCGCGTCTCACTCAGCAGCAGGCGGCGGCGCGTGATCACCTCCTGGCTGGTGGTGCTGGGCGAATTCTCCGTCGGCGTCAGTCTCGCGCTGGGGCTGCTCACGCCCGTCGGCGCGATCGTCGGCCTCTTTCTCAATACCAACTACCTGCTGCTCGCCGGCCTCACGGACCAGGGCGAGCAGGGCCAAAATTTGATGATGATCCTCAGTGAAATCGTGATCCTCTTCACCGCGGCGGGCACGACCTGGGGCATCGACGGCCGGCTCTTCTAGCGCGATCCGCGGCGCCTCCGCCTCCGCTGCTATACTTGGTGAAGAACGTCACGTTTTGCGCGCCGCCGCGCGGACGTGGCGCGTCGCACCCGGCCTCCTTCCACTGCTCAGCGGCGTCCGGGTGAGGATTGAAACCCCATGACCACAATGACCAGCGAGAACTACCTGATCGCTATCTGTACCCTCACCGACGAGGGCGAGCAGCCGACGCTTGCCCGGCTGGCGGCCTTCTGCGGCGTCAGCGCACCGACGATGGGCGAGGCGGCGCGGCGGCTCGAGCGCGACGGACTGGTGCGGATCGAGCCCCGCCGCTCGGTGGAGCTGACGGCGCAGGGACGCGAGATCGCCGACACGCTGCTGCGCCGCCACCGCCTGATCGAGCGCTGGCTGACGGACGGCCTCGGCCTCGACTGGGCCACGGCGCACGAAGAAGCGCACCGGCTGGAGCACGCCGTCTCACCGCAGGTGGAAGAACGGATCGCCGCCTCGCTGGGCTTTCCCACCACCTGCCCGCACGGCAATCCCATCCGTCCGCAGACGGACGTGGAGCGGCGGATACCGCTGGTCTCGCTGGACGGCGTCGCGGCCGGCGCCGAGGTGCGCCTGCGCCGCATCTCCGAGCTGGCGGAGGACAACCACGAGCTGATGACCTTTTACGAGACGCAGGGCTTCCGCCCGGGCGTGCGCCTGCGCGTGCGCGAGCGCGGCCTGCTGGGCGGGCCGCTCACCGTCGACCTGGAAGGCCGCCTGGTGGCGATCGGTCCGGAAGTGGCCCGTTACCTCTGGGTCTGGCCGCCCGGCCAGGAGCCGCGCGAAAACGGCGCCGCGCACCGCGTCACCGCGGCGTAGGTGCGCGCTTCGGCCCTCATCCCCTTCCCTTCCCCCATTCCTGGGGGAAGGGCGATCCGGCGTTGCTCGAATCGGAGGGCGTCGGGTTAACCGGTCAGCAATCGGAACGCCCGACGCCGGATCGCCCCTCGCCCAGGATTGGGAGAGGGGTATGTGGTATGAGGTGAGGGCCGAATGCCGCGCTATCCTCCCGCGCCCGCGGGCGGCACGGGTTCGCCGAGTGTGAGCATCAGCCGGTTCGCCCAGGCGAAGAAGGCCGCGGACTGCATCGCGTCGAGCAGGTCGAGTTCGTCCAGCCCGAGGGCACGCAGCCGTTTCAGGTGCGCCTGCGTGGCCGCCGGCGGCGTCAGCGTCAGCGCCGCGGCCAGGTCGGTGACGGCGCGCCAGCGCTCGTCCAGGCTTGCGCCGATGCCCTCGTCCAGCGAGCGCTGCACCTCGTCGGTGCGGTGGCTGAGCTGCGCGGCGTGGCGGCTGTGCACGGAGGCGCAGTAGGTGCAGCCGTTCACACGCGAGGTAACGGTGGCCGAGAGCTCGCGGTCGGCCCGCGGCAGCCCCTCGTGCGTGTAGAAGATGCCCATGTCGGTGGCCGTGCGCTCGCCCAGCACCGGCGGGTCCAGCGCCAGCAGGCGGAAGTAGGGCGAATCGAGGCGCTGGCCCGGCAAGACCGCGCGCTGCTCCGCCGTCGCGTCCGCCGCCGCGAACGGCTCGATCCACGGCGCCCAGCCGAGTTGCGCCTGGGTGAAGCCGCTGGTGTTCGCGTCCCGCGGGCCGCTGTGCTGCGCGGGCGCCGGCCGATCGTCGCCGCGCAGCAACGCCAGTGCGACGAAGACCCGTACCTGGAAGCTGACGAAGGCGATCAGCTGCGAGACGGTGACGATTTCCGGGTCCGAGAGCCCGGCCGCCTGCAGGGTGTGCAGATCGGCCGGCGTGGCGGCGGACGGGCGGATCACGAGCAGGTCGGCGTGCGCGAGGATCGCCCGCAGGCGCGCGGGCAGCCCGGCAGCATCGGGTCCGCGCAACACGCCGGCGATCTGCGCTTCAGAGACGCCGGGCACGGCGCTCAGCCGCGCGCGGTAGTGGTCGATCAGCGCCGGCTCCTGGTGCAGGGCAGCCACACCCAGCGCCGTAGCCAACCGTTCGGCAGGCGAGACGGCAGTGGCGGGGCTCTCTCCGAAGAGCGCTCGGTAGCTGCCCTGCGTATGGCTGGTGGCCTCGGGGCGGCGGGCGCGCAGCCGTGCCAGGGATGAACCCTCTTCGACGCCGAGCAACGCGTTGAGCACGTCGCCGTGTGCCACGCCGCTGCCGATCGTGTTCGATTGTGTCATCTGCTGCTGCCTTCCATGCGCTGCTCATCCGCACAGGCGGCGGTTCAACGGAGGGTGCTCGCGGCCAGGTCGCGGCCCTGCTCCCGCGGCGCGGGCCGCCAGCCGAGCGCCGGCGCGACTTCACTCGCCACCAGCCGCAGCGATCGCACGATCTTCTCCTGCGGCGGATCCACAGGGTGCACCTGCAGGATCAGGTCGGTCGCGGAGGCGAGCAGCCTGTCGGCGCGCAGGCTGGCGATCACGTCCGCGGGGCTGCCGATGTGCACGTCGCTTGCCGCCAGCAACTGTTCGACGCTCGCGTCGACGCCGAGGCCGAAGCGACGGCGGATCTGGCGGGCGTGGCGGCGCATGCCCGTCTCGGCGTCGGCCAGCGCCTCGGCGCGCGTGGGCGCGACGTAGAGCGAACGGGAGAGGCCGACGCGCGGCGCGATTTCTGAGCCGGCGTGGGCGGCCCGGAAGCGCTCCAAATAGGCTTCGACCGGCGGCGCCTGCGCCTCGCCCAACGGCAGGCGCGCGTCCGTGCCGCCAGACGGCGACGCCGGCCGGGCCGCGGTGCGCGCCAGCAGCAGACCGCTGCCGTGCTCGGCCGCCCGCAGCGCGCCCTCCACACCAAACGTCGCTTCCCAGAGATGCGAGCCGAGCCGCGGAGCCGGCGGGAAGAGCGCCGGGCCGCCCGGCAGAAGCTCCTTGCCCGCGAGCGCGTCGCGCACAACGGAGAAGGCGCGATCATACTCCTCCTGCCGGCGTTCGACTTCCCGTCCGAAGAGGGGGAAGACGATCTCGCTGCCGCCGGTGCCGAAGCCCAGCTCCAGCCGCCCTTCGCTGAGGGCATCGAGCACGGCAGCGTCTTCGGCCAGACGCAGCGGTTGCTCCAGCGGCAGGGTGATGATGCCCGTCGCCAGGCGCAGGCGCCGGGTGCGCGCGGCCGCGGCGGCGAGGAAGACCAGGGGTGAGGGCAGCCCGCCGGTGTTGCCCGCGTGGTGCTGCGCCACCCAGCCCGTCTCGAAGCCGCACGCTTCGGCCGCTTCGAACAGCTCAAGCGCCCGTGCGTACAGCGCCGCGGGCGCGATCTCCTCGACCAGGCGCGTGAAGACGCCGAGGCGGAAGGGCGGCCGCGGCGGCGGCTCGCCGCTGCGGCCGTTGCCGCCGTCTGCCGTCACTTCCGCGCTTCTCTCACTCGTCACTCGTCACTCGTCACTCGCCGGCGCGTGGCAACCAGGGCAAGGCGTCCGTGTACGCTCAGCGCGCCGCGGCGCATCGCCACTATAGCCCGTGGAGACGCCTCGCCGCATGTGTGCGGGGGCAGGCAGAGGGGCCGCGCTTCCTCCTCTTACCTTTGCCCTTCGTCCTCACGCCGGAAGCGCAGCAGCCAGGCGGGGCGCCGGGCGCCGGCGCCAAGCCGCTTGGCCCAGGTCGAGTGACTGGCCGTGACTTCGGCCGTTGTGGCCGGATGGCCCTCGATCAGAGAGAGGCGGTACACGACGTAGCGGCAGGCGAGCCGTGCGACCGCATCATCGTCGAGGGTCGCCATGCCAGCCACATGGTCGCGCTCGGTGAGCGAAAGCAGCAGCGTGACGGTGGCGCCGGGCCGGGTGACACGCGTGATGCCGGCGAGGATGCTTGGGTCGGCAGTGAGCAGGCCCCGCAGCAGCGAACTCCAGGGGAAGTGCACGGTCAGCGCCGCCGCGATCCCGTCAAGCTCGGCGGGGAGCGCCTCCGCGGCGGCGGCCACGAACAGGGCGTTGGGCAGGCCGCCGCGCCGCGCGGCACGCCGCGATGCCTCCGCCATCGCGGCGGCGGCGGGGTCGACGCCGATCGCGAGCCGGTCGGGGCAGGCAGCGGCCGTGGCCAGCACATGGCGGCCGTCACCTGTTCCCAGGTCAAGCACGGCCTCGGGAAAGCGGGCGCGGAGGGTTTCGAGTTAGCCGATATCGACCTCGGTGATGCGACGGCCGTTGACAATGCGCATTGCCGGTTCCCTTCCAGTCCGGAGGCGCCTGTGCAGCGCGCCGGAAACCAGGACACGCCACGCGGCCGGAAGGCCGAACCATCCCGGCCGCAAGCCCGCGGCGACACTTCGATCATAGCAGACGGCGGGGAAGCGCGACGGCCATGCGCCAGGCCGCGGCCGCCGTCGCCATCGACGCGGACAGTGATCCGAGGCGGCGCGCGAGACAGACAGGTGACCACCGCCCGCGCGCCGCCGGGCTGATGCCGGCGTCTGCAGCGCCGTTCAGACCAGGCGCAGTACCGTCTCGTGTCCGTTCTGACTACTGCGCAACTCGCCCCTGGCGTGGTCGATGATCAGCTCGACCTCGGCGCTTTCGCCCGGCGCGAGCTGCGAGCGGTCCTCGATCAGGCCGCGCAGGCGCAGCGCATCCCCCCGCGCTTCAGACGCATCAATAGACGTGATGCGGATCAGGCGCGTCATGCCCGGCAGGCTCACGGCGCTTGGATTGTCCGGATGTCCCGCGAGCACACGGCTGGTCAGCAGCCCCGTGCCGCGCTTCAGATCCAGCCGGCCCTCGATGAGCCGCGTGGCGTAGGCCGGCCACGGGCTGGGCGGCAGTCCGGCCCTGGCCTGCAGTTGCAGGCCGCCCGCGGGCTGGTGCGTTGCGCCGACGATGCTCGGCACGGCGGCCGCCACGCCCGCCGCCCCGGCCGCGCCGACGGCGGCCAACGTGAGGAACCTGCGCCGATTCACGGTTTGCATGGGTGGGCGCCTCCTGTGCGTTACACGCTGCAGCTGCAGCTACAGCTACAGCTACAGCTACATATGAGGATTGCCGAGAAAGGGGAACGCGGCCAGGTAGTCCGTGTGCGGGCCGACGAAGTCCGTGCTGATCGCGCCGTTGGTGACGAGGCCGAGCGAGATGTCGATGACGTCGTCCTGCAGCCGCCGGCCGTTCAAGAAGCCCGCCGCGCTGGCGTAGTCGTAGGTGAGGATGTCCGGCAGCAGGATCTTCGCGATCGCCTCCGCCTGCGCCGCCGCGTAGCCGAAGGCGCTCAGCGTCTGCTCGAAGCTCTGCAGGAAGGTGATGCCGGAGCCGATCGTGGTCGTTCGCTGGCGGTCGGGCGGGGTGGCGTTGAACAGGTTCTTGTCGTCGCCGTGGTTGAAGACGGTGTTGATCGCCGGCCGCCCCATCTGGTCGTCCTGGCCCAGGGCGTGGTCCTCGCCCGGCACCGGCAGCAGCGTCCGCGCCCAGACGCCGACCTTCGAGCTGGGACCGAGGCCGCGGCGGTTCGGCACTTCGAGCACGATGCCGAATACGTTCTTGTCCTTGAAGAAGTCGGAGCCGGGATTGTGGAAGGCCAGGCCGTTGAGAAAGGCCTGCAGATCGAAGAAGAAGGGGTCGCTGCGCAGGCCCGCGAAGAAGCGGTAGCCCTCGCCCTCGCCGCGGCCCTCGCTCACGATCGCCTGGGCGCCGAAGGAGACGGGCGCGCGCGCGACGATGACCTGGTGCTCTTCGCCGTCGTGGCCGTGATCGTCGCCGTCATCCGCAGCGTTGTTGCCCGGCCGGCGCACCGTGCGCTCGACCAGCGCAAACTGCGTCCCGCTGCGCGGCTCGGAGAAGGTGATGCGGAAGCTGATGTCGGCGCGGGCGTCGCCGTCGGTATCCACCAGGAGGTCATAGGCGGCGCCGGGATGAAAGGCCGTGGCAAGCGTCGGCGCCAGCGGGTTGACATTGAGGATCAGGATCGACTTGCCGGGATCGCCCGGCTTCTGGAAGGCGAAGATATCGGTGATGTCGGTGCTGGGGTCGCCGTGCGGCGACTTCAGGCCGGGCGCATCCAAATGGTCCGCCATGATCTCTTCCCTCCTGCACTTGGCCGATCGGCCGAACCACGAACAACGCGAACCGGGATCCGGAGCGGAGCAGCGCTGCATTCCAGAACTACGCGCGTCCGAATGGCGCGGATCACCCAATCGCAACTATTTGGCAGGAAGGATCAAGCTGCTGTGGCAATGATCACAGGTGCAGCCGGCGCGCCGGCACGGTGCGCGGTGCGGGCGGGCCGGACGGCGCCAGGCAGACTCGCACCGCGCGCCCGCCAGGCGGACAAGGCGCGTTGAAGCCGCCTGCCGGCGTGAACTGCGAAGCCCCTGAAATCAGGCTTCGGCGCGCTGGACTCGACGCCGCGGGCGAGCTGCTACGCCCGGCCGGCGGCCTCGCGTCCACGCCGGCTGACGGCGTCGATCGTCACGGCCAGCAGCAGCACGCCGCCGGTGATCATGAACTTCACCGAGGAGGCCAGCGCCAGCAGGTCCATGCCGTTGGAGATCGCGCCGATCACCAGGGCGCCGAGCAGCGCCGCCCAGACCGAGCCGCGCCCGCCGAAGAGGCTGGTGCCGCCGATTACCGCGGCGGCGATGGCGTTGAGCAGCACGTCGCCGCCGCCGGAGGACTGGTTGACCGCGAGCAGGCGTGAGGCGGCCAGGATTCCCCCGCAGGCCGCCAGCGCCGAGGCGAGAATGAAGACGCTGAGGCGGATACCGTCCACGCTGATGCCGGCGCGCCGTGCCGCCTCGGCGTTGCCGCCTACGGCGAAGGTGTGCCGGCCGAAGCGCGTGAGCCGCAGGATCAGGTCGAAGACGACGATGAAGCCGAGGAAGAACAGCACCGCCAGCGGCACACCGCGATCGGCGTTGAGGATCGCCACCGCGCCGAGCACGGCGATCACGACGATGGCGATCTGACCGCCGAAGGCGCCCCAGGACGGGGTGCGCAGCCCGGCCGCCATGCGCCGCCGCCGCGAGATGGCCAGGTTGCCGAGATAGGCGGCGACACAGAGCAGCCCGACCAGCCAGCCCGCCCAGTTCGGCAGGAAGCGGTTGGCGAGGTCGGTGATCGTCGCGTCCGTCAGGTTGACCGTGCCCGTGCCGCCCAGCACCTTCAGGCGCAGCCCCTGCCAGGCGAGCAGCCCGGCCAGCGTCACCACGAACGAGGGCACCCGGAAGCGCGTCACCCACAGGCCCTGCACCGCGCCGACGCCAACGCCGGTGAGCACGCCGGCCGCGATCGCCAGCGGCCCCGGCCAGCCGGCGTTGACGTTGAGCACGGCCATCACGGCGGCGCAGAGGCCGCTGACCTCGCCCACGGAGAGGTCGATCTCGCCCAGCAGCAGCACCAGCACGACGCCGACGGCGATCGTACCGGTGGCGGCGATCTGCAAGACCAGGTTCGTCAGGTTGCGGGCGCTGAGGAAGTTGTTGTTGGCGATCTGGAAGATCACGCAGATCACCAGCAGCCCGACGACGACGGGCAGCACGCCGAGCTCGCCCTGTGATACGCGGCGCCGCAGGCCGGTGAAGAAACCGGCGAGGCCCGGCTGCTCCTGCAGCAGCCGCGGATCGTCCACCATCGTGCTCACGACGCGTCTCCCGGCTGTGCGGACGGCTCGATCGCGCCGGCGAGCGCGGCGGCGTCGGCCTCCTCCTCGGCGAACTCGGCGCCGGTGATCGCCGCCACGACCTGCTCGCGGCTTGCGCCCTTCACGTCGTACGTGCCGACGCTGCGGCCCAGGTAGAGCACGTGGATGCGGTCGCAGACCTCGAACACGTCGGCCAGGTTGTGGCTGATCACGAGCACGCCGAGCCCCTGCTGCTTGAGCCGCAGGATCAGGTCGAGCACCTGACGTGTCTGCGCCACGCCGAGCGCGGCTGTGGGCTCGTCCAGCAAGACGACGCGGCTGTTCCACATCACGGCACGCGCCACGGCCACGCTCTGCCGCTGGCCGCCGGAGAGGGAGGCCACGGGGATGCGCACGCTGGGGATGCGCACCGCCAGGTCGCGCAGCACGCCGATCGCGCGCTGCTCCATCGACACCTCGTTCAGCACGGTCAGCGGCCCCCCCTCAAGCGAGACGGCCTCTCTGCCCAGGTAGAGGTTGGCGACGACGTCGAGGTTGTCGCAGAGGGCGAGGTCCTGGTAGACGGTGGAGATGCCCAGAGCCGTGGCGTCCGTGGGGCCGTGGATCGCCACGGGCCGGCCCGCGAAACGGATCTCGCCCGTGTCCGGCTGATAGATGCCGGAGATGATTTTAATTACGGTGGACTTGCCGGCGCCGTTGTCGCCGACCAGTCCCAGGACTTCGCCGGCGGCCACGTCCAGATCGACACGCGACAGCGCCTGCACGGCGCCGAAGCGCTTGCTGATCTCTTGCAGCTGGAGAACCGGGGCGTGGTCGGTCTGCGTCATGCTGCCTCGCGTGCGGGCGGGCCGGGGCAACGGGCTGTTACCCCGGCCCGCGGCTCGGCCTACTGAACTCCGGCCTGCTTGCAGGCGTCGGCGAAGGCCTGGACGCAGATCTGCGCGGCAGACCAGAAGCCGTCCTTCACCACCGTGTCCTTGACGTTGGCCTTGGTCACGGCGATGGGGTTGAGCAGCACCGAGGGCACGTCCTTCTTACCGTTGTTCGTCTTGCCGTTGACGAGGCCGGAGGGGATGGTCTTGTTCTGCGCCAGGTCGTACGCCAGCTCGGCGGCGGCCTCGGCTTCCGGCTTGATCGCCTTGTAGACCGTCATGTACTGGTCGCCGGCGAGGATGCGCTGGATGGCGGCCAATTCCGCGTCCTGGCCGGTGACGGGCGGCAGCGGCTTAACGCCGGCCGACTTCATCGCCGCGATCGCGCCGCCGCCGGTGCCGTCGTTGGCGGCGTAGACGCCGTCGACCTTGTTCTGCAACGCCGTCAGCGCCTGTGTCATCTCGTCTTGCGCCTTGTCTGGGCTCCAGTCGGGCGTGTCGTACTCCTTGGCGATCTGCACCTTGCCGTCGAGCACACTGTGGGCGCCCTTCTTGAAGAGCGAGGCGTTGTTGTCGGTGGGCGCGCCGTTGATCATCACGATCGACGCGTTCTGCTTGCCCTCCAGCGCCTGCAGCAGCGAGGTGCCCTGCAACTGCCCGACCTTCTCATTATCGAAGGAGATGTAGTAGTCGACGTTGTTCGTGCCGGTAACCAGGCGGTCGTAGGAGATGACCGGCACCTTCTGCGCCTTCGCCTTGTCGGCGATCGCCGCCGCAGCCTTGCCGTCCACGGCATCGAGAACCAGGACTTTGGCGCCGTTGGTCAGCGCCGCGTCCGCCTGTGACTGCTGCTTGTTCGCATCCTGGTCGGCGTTGCTGTAGATGACCGAGCAGTCTTTGCACAGCGACTTGAGCTTCGCCTCGAAGTTGGGCCGGTCCTGCGTCTCGTAGCGCGCCGTCTTGGATTCAGGCAGCAGCAGAGCGATCTTCTTGCCCTTGCTGCTGCTGCTGCAGCCGGTGAGCGACAGCGCTCCGAACGCCGTCACCGCCAGCACCAGAATCAAGCCCCTATATCGGTCCACGTTTTCCCTCCCCGCTGCCGCACGCCGCGCACGATCCCGCCGTGTCACGGCCGGGACGGGCGAGCCGCACAGTTTCGTGGTTCGTCGTTCCGCGAGTCTGCGAATGTGCTTCGTCGTTCCTCCCTCGTCCATCGTCTGAGGTCCGTCGTTTGTGGTTCGGCGCTTGTGGTTCTATGGTTCGGCGCTTGTGGTTCAAGGAGTATAGGCAGGTGGCTGAAGGTATTCAACGCTTGTGACAAAAGAATTTCTGGCGAGTTTCACCCGCGATTTGCACGGCTGCAGAGAGGCCGCGGCAGACGGCGTAGGCGTAAACGGTAACGGTCATGTCCCAGGTCGCCGGGCTGACCACGCTCACACTGTGAATGGTGCTGCGAATAGTTCGAAGTCGGGCTACCTTCCCGGCCGGGCGGACCTCGCCGCTGCGCGGAGCGCGTGACGAATGCGGGCAGGGATGCTACGGTCAGGTGAAGCGCGGCCCGGCGCCGTGACGGCCGGCTGCCGCCTTGTGCCGAAGTCATTCTGCTGCGCCGCTGAAGCCGCCGCGCACGGCCGAAAGGACGCCTTCATGGGCACCAGCGAGACCGCCGCTCGTCCCTTCGATCCGGACGCATTGCGGGAGAAATACCGGCAGGAGCGCGACAAGCGGCTGCGCACCGATGGCACAGATCAGTACCAGGAGTTGACCGGCAGGTTTGCTCGACTGATGGAGGATCCCTACGCGCAGCCGGCGGAGCGTGCGCCGCTAGGCGACGAGGTCGAGGTGGCGATCATCGGCGGCGGCTTCGGCGGCCTGCTGATCGGCGCCCGCCTGCGCGAGGCCGGCGTCCACGACCTGCGCATCATCGATGACGGCGGCGACGTCGGCGGCACCTGGTACTGGAACCGCTATCCCGGCGCGGCCTGCGACACGGAGTCCTACATCTATCTGCCGCTGCTCGAGGAAACCGGCTACATCCCCACGGAGAAGTATGCCAGAGCGCCGGAGATCCTCGCGCACGCCCGGCGCATCGCCGAACACTACGACCTCTACCGCAACGCCGCCTTCCAGACCAGGGTTACGGAGCTGCGCTGGGACGACGCGGACGCCGTGTGGACGGTCTGCACCGACCGCGGCGACCGCTTCCGGGCGCGCTTCGTCTGCATGTCGAACGGGCCGCTCAACCGCCCCAAGCTGCCCGGCGTGCCCGGCATCGAGGCGTTCAAGGGCCATACCTTCCACACCAGCCGCTGGGACTACGCCTACACCGGCGGCGACAGCTACGGCAACCTGACCGGCCTGCGCGACAAGCGCGTCGGCATCATCGGCACGGGCGCCACGGCCGTGCAGTGCGTGCCCCATCTCGGCGAGAGCGCCAAACACCTCTACGTATTCCAGCGCACGCCATCCTCGGTGGACGTGCGCGGCAACCGGCCGACCGACCCGGACTGGGCCGCCTCGCTTGAGCCGGGCTGGCAGAAGCGGCGGATGGAGAACTTCTCCACGCTGATCTCGGGCGGCCGCGCCGATGAGGACCTGGTGATGGACGGCTGGACCGAGATCTTCGGCATCCTCTCGCGCCGATCCGGCCGCTACGCCGCAACCGACCCGGCACAGGCGGCGTTGAACGTCGAGCTGGCCGACTTCGAGAAGATGGAGCAGGTCCGCGCCCGTGCCGAGGCGATCGTCGAAGACCCGGAGACGGCCGAGGCGCTGAAGCCGTACTACCGCCAGTTCTGCAAGCGGCCCTGCTTCCACGACGAGTATTTGCCGACTTTCAACCGCGCGAACGTGACGCTCGTGGATACGCAGGGCCGCGGCATCGAGCGCCTGACGGAGCGCGGCATCATCGCCAACGGCGTCGAGTACGAGCTGGACTGCATCATCTTCGCCAGCGGCTTCGAGTGGAGCACGCCGCTGGAACGGCGCAACGGCTACCACGTCTACGGCCGTGGCGGCCAGACCCTGACCGAGAAGTGGCAGGACGGCATCGCGACGCTGTTCGGCATGCAGACGCGCGGCTTTCCCAACTGCTTCATCGTCAGCATGGCGCAGGTCGGGTTCAGCGCCAATTTCCCCCACATGCTCGAAGAACAGAGCCGGCACATCGCCTACGTCGTGCAGCAGTCGCGGGAGCGCGAGGTGCGCGCCCTCGACGTGTCGGAAGAGGCCGAGGCCGGCTGGGTAGAGCAGGTGATCGCCGGCTCGATCGACAGCGTGAAGTTCCTGGAGGCGTGCACGCCCGGCTACTACAACAACGAGGGGCAGCCGAACAGCGTGTTGGTGCGCCAGAACGGCAGCTACGGCCCCGGCATCATCGCCTTCGGCCGGCTGCTCGACGAGTGGCGTCGAGAAGGCAGCCTCGCCGGCCTGGAGATCGACCGCGCCTGACCGATCGAGCTTCGCCCGATCGGCCGAGCGGGTCGTCTGTGCGAAGGTGGCGACGGCGCGATGCGAAATCGCCCGCCGCCTTCAGGTTCATTGGGCCGTAGGCTGCTGGTAGTCGTCGAAGACGGCGCGCCAGGCGCCGCAGTTCTCGCCCAGCGTGGCGTACGCCTTCACCGTGACCATGATCGGCGGCGCTGTCGCGGTCGCGTACCCTGCGCGCTGCGGCGGCGCACGCGACTGA
>DATGEL010000127.1 GCA_035310145.1 Dehalococcoidia bacterium | reverse complement strand
GCGTGCCCGCGATGCGCCACGCGGCACCGGCCTCGGTCCGATCAAGCAACCCAAGCCCCCAAGCGCTCACCCGTGGCGTACCTACCGCTCGTGACAAACTCACGGGACGATTACCCTGACCTTTTCACTGAACCGCGACAGCCGGCGCGGCTTCGGCTCGGCGTGGCGAACGCGGTAGGCTGAAGGCGTGTCGGCAGCCTGCCGCGGGGGAGTACAGCCATCCGCTTCGCCGTCATCGCCGTGCTCGTGCTGAGCTGCGCCGCCGTGCTCCTCACCCCGACTGCGCGGGCGCAGACGGTCACGGGCGACGATCTGGCCGTCGTGCTGCTCGGCCAGGACGATCTGCCCGGCTTCACGCTGGCCGGCGATACCTCGCCGCCGGCCACGCCCGACGAGGTGCGCGAGCAACGCACGCGCATCTTCACCGACGACGCCGACGCCGGCACGCTGCTTTCGCTCATTCTTTCGGCCCCGCACGCCGATGCCGTCTGCCTGCCGCAGATCCTCGGCAGCGTGGCAAACGGCGACGTGCTCGGCGCGCTCAACGGCGACAAGCCCAACTACCAATCGCTCGGTTCGCTGGGCGCCGGCGACGTGGACACCGCTGCGATCTGGAACGATTTCGACGCGGGCCGCGGCGCCTGGTACACGGTCAGCGAGGACGTGTTCATGCGCGGCGAGCTGGTCGTCTACGTCGAGGTGGTCGCCTACGGCACGCCGCCGGCTGCCGATCAGCTCGCCGGCTGGGCGCGGTTGCAGGACGCGAAGCTGCTTGCGGCCACCGCCGATCCGGCCTCCGCGGCCGGCGTGCTGGCGCGCACGCCGGTGCCCGCCTCGCCCGCCGACGATCCGACGGCCTGCAGTTAGCCCGGGCAAGCTCTACGCCAGCAGCACGATGCCATCGGCCACGGGCTGCAGCCGCTCCAGCACCAGCGGATCGTGGCCGGGCACGATCAGATCCGTGGCGTCCGCCAGCTCGCGGATGCGGGTGAAGGCGCGGTAGGCGCCCGGCAGATCGTGCAGCGTGTTGAACGGCCGGTCCTGCTCGAAGTTGGCGTAGTAGTGCGAGGCGTCGGAGGTGAGCACGGCCGTGCCGCGCGCCGTCTGCACGCTCACGATCTGCATGCCCGCCGTGTGCCCGCCGACGTGGTGCACGCGCACGCCCGGCGCGACCTCCGCCTCGCCCTCCACGAAGCGCACCCGCTCCTCGTAGTTGTAGCGCACGAAGGCAGCCACATCGTCGGGCTCGGCGCTGTGGCGGAAGGCGGGCTTGCCCGCGTACGGCCCGGTGCAGAACGCCATCTCCGCCGCCTGCACGTGAAAGCGCGCCTGCGGAAAGAGCGCGTGGTTGCCTGTGTGGTCGTAGTGGAAGTGCGAGACGATCACGTCCTCCACCGCCGCCGGATCGACGCCGATCTGCGCCAGCCCCGCGTCGATGCCTCGCGTGAAGGTGCGGCCGCGGCGCGTGCCCACCGGCTCGGTGAAGCCGAGGTCCACGACCACGGTTCGCTCGCCGTCGCGCAGCGCCCAGACGAAATAGGCCATGGTCATCGGCTCGCGGCGGTAGTCGCCGTAAAAGCACTCGGAGGAGTTCGTCTCGCGCCGCGCGTACTGGACCGCGTAGATGCGGTAGCTGCTTGCCGGCATCTCGTCATGCTCCCGTCGTGGTACAGTCGGGCCGGTTGCCAGTAGACGACCGCGCGCCGTGTGCATCTTGGGTAACGGAGGCTCAGCGTGACAACACCGGGACAACGCCCATCACCCATCAACCCGATCCGCGGAATTGCGCCGAAGTTTGACGAACCGATCGAAACGTGACGCGCGCCTCATTAGGCGCAGGCCACGATGCTCGCACCCGGCGCTGGGTGAGGATTGAAACGGCGACGTGTGGGAGCGGCCGCAGCTTTCGAAGCGCAAAGCAGGTATTCGCGGAGCGCGAAGAGTAGTGGACGGCGCAAACGGTGGTACACGTACGGCGCACTGCGGGGCGCGTGCATCGCGCCCCTGGACGCCTGGCGGATCGTGCCCGTACTGATTGCCCTGCCACACGACGTATTGGTAACGGCGCATCGCACGCGCCCACTGGTGGCCTCCGCACGTGGGGCCGTCCACCCACATGCGAACTCGCTGAACTCGCCGCGGCCCAACAGCACCGCCATCCGCGGATATCTACCCGACGGATACCGCCCCAGGAGGTAGGGGATGAAGATCGGTTTCATCGGCCTGGGCACGATGGGCCAGCACATGGCCGCCAGCCTGCAACGCGCCGGCCACGAGCTCGTCGTGCACGACCTGCGCCGCGAGGCGGCCGAACCGCATCTCGAACGCGGCGCGAGTTGGTCCGACTCGCCGCGCGACCTGGCCGAGCGCAGCGACCTGGTCTTCACCTCGCTGCCCGGCCCGCCGGAGATGGAGGCCGTGGCGCTTGCCGACGACGGCCTGCTGGCGGGCATGCGCAAAGGCACGGCCTACTTCGACCTCACCACCAACGCGCCGGCCACGGTGCGCCGCCTGCACGGCATCTTCGCGGAGCGCGGTGTGCACCTGCTTGACGCGCCGGTGAGCGGCGGGCCGTCCGGCGCGCGCACGGGCAAGCTGGCGCTCTGGGTGGGCGGCGACGAGGCGGTCTTCGAGCAGTACAAACACGTGCTGCTGGACATCGGCGACGAGCCGTACTATGTCGGGCCGATCGGCGCCGGCTCGGTGGCGAAGCTGGTGCACAACTGCGCCGGCTACACGATCCAGGCCGGGCTGGCCGAGGTCTTCACCATGGGCGTGAAGGCGGGCGTACCGCCGCTGGCGCTGTTCAAGGCGGTGCGGCAGGGGGCGCTGGGCAGGAGGCGCACCTTCGACCGCCTGGTCGATCAGTTCCTTCCCGGCGTCTTCGACCCGCCCGCCTTCGCCCTGCGGCTGGCGCACAAGGACATGACCCTGGCCACGGCGCTGGGCCGCGAGCACCGCGTGCCGATGCGCCTGGCCAACATGGCGCTGGAGGAGATGACGGAGGCGCTCAACCGCGGCTGGGCAGAGCGCGACTCGCGCGTCTCGATGCTCTTGCAGGAGGAGCGCGCCGGCGTCGAAATCGCCGTGCCGCCGGACGAGCTGCGTGACGCCCTGGACTGAGCGATCGCTTGCTCGGGCGTCAAGCGAGGAAGAAGGGAACGCTCGCCCCTCGTTTCCCTAATTCCCTATACCCCGTTCCCTCCCCGCCGCCTCGGCCAGGGCGCCGAGGGCGATGGCGAAGCCGGGGTTGGCGGGCACCATGATCTCGCCGCCGAAGAGGGCGCCGATCATGCCCGCCGCCTTGCGGATGCCGTCCAGGTCGGCCAGGTGGCCGATCAGCACCAGCGAGGGGTAGCCGTTGGCGTTGGCGGCCAGCAGCGCCAACCGCACCGTCGCCTGCCCCACCATGTTCATCAACGCGGCGGCCACGTGCTCGCGGCCGGCCTGCACCTCGTCGCCCACCCACGGCCCGGCGACGATGCCCGACGCCTTGCCGAAGTGCGAGGCGGTGGCGTTGGCCGGGATCATGCCCACCGGCCCGCCGACGATGTCGCCCACGGTGAGGTCGATCCGCTCCGGGTCGCCCTGGCGGGCCAGCTCATCGATCGTGGCGGCGTCGGCGGTGCCGAGCAGCAGGCGGCTGAGGCCGAGCAGCGTGCCGCCGCCCACGCCGGTGCCGCCCAGGTGGCGCACCTGCTCGCCGCGGGCGCCGACCATCGCCGTGCCGGTGCCGAGGCTGACGACGAGCGCCTGGTCGAGGCCGCTGGCGAGCAGGCCGCCGCGGCCGATCGCCTGCAACTCGCCGACCTTGACCAGCGGCGTGCCGTTGATCGCGTCGGGCAGGAACTGGTGCCGTCCGCCGGTGACGGCGATCCAGTTCAGCTCGCGCAGGTCCGCCACACCGCTCTTCGCCAGCAGGGCGCAAACGGCTTTCGCGTCCATGGGCCGGCCTGCGGGGAAGAAGCGGCGTGTGAGCTCGCCGTCGCGCAGCAATAGCACGTCGAAGTTGGTGCCGCCGAAGTCGATCGCGGCGACGTGGCCGCCGATCTGACGCAGTACCTGCGCCTCGTCTGTCGGTGCTGCCGGCATGGTTGGTCCTCGCTTCCCGCCCGTCGCTGCCGGGTCGGCGTGCTACGCTGCAGAGTGCGGCAGCGGCCGAGACGAGTCAAGATGGCGGAGCTCCAGCCGGTGCAGCCCGAGGATTACTACGAGATTCTGCAGGTGAGCCCGCGCGCCGATGCAGAGGTGATCGAGGCCGCCTACCGGGTGCTGGCGCGGCGCCTGCACCCCGACCGCAACGCGTCGCCTGCGGCCACGGCGGCGATGGCGCGGCTCAACGCGGCCTGGGAGACATTGGGCGACGCGTTGAGCCGCGACGCCTACGACCGGCAGCGGCGGCTCGCGGTGCCGGCAGTGCGCCCAGCCGTGCCGTCTGAGCCGGCGGCCGGGTTCGCGATTGAGGCGGGCGAGCGACCGCGCCTGCGCGTCGAGCCGGCGATGCTGCGCTTCGGACCGCTGGCGCGCGGCGCACGCACGGCGGGCTTCGCCACGGTCGTGACCGAGCCGCCGGGCATCCGCGTGGAGACGGCCGTGGCGGAGGGTGCGAGCTGGCTCGCGGCGGGGCCGCCGTTGCTCAAGGGGCTGGAGAAGGAGCAGATCGGCGTGACGCTGTCGACGCGGCGCCTGGCGCCCGGCAGCTACCACGGCGCCGTCGAGCTGCGCACGAGCTGGGAGACGGTGCGGCTGCCGGTGGAGCTGAGCGTGCGCCGGGCCTCGCCGATCGTTGCTCTGCGCACCCTGCTGAGGGAGGGTCCGGGCGAAGGCGGCTGGCGCGGCGGCGCCGGGGCGTTGTTGCTCTCGCTGCTGGCGCTGGTGCTGATCGTCGTCGGGCTGGGCGTGCTGGCGCTCGGCCGCTGAAGCCGGCGGGCCAGCGTTCATGTTTCACGTGAAACAGCATGGCCGGCCCTCATCCTCTCGTCTCTCCTTCTCCCAATCCTGGGCGAAGGAGACGATCCGGCGTCGCGCGTTCCGACCAGCCTGCGGTTAATCCGGCAGCGACTGAGTCGTGCCCCGCACGATCGCCCCTCGCCCAGGATTGGGAGAAGGGACGGGGGTGAGGGCGCAGCGTCAGGGCGACATGCGGCCGGCGGTGTACTGGTATACGGGCGGTGCCATGCCGGGCGTCCGATCGGCGGCCGCACCGACAATATGTCCGCCTGCACTTGACTCGAATCCCGAGAGGACACAGTATAGGACAGATTTTCGCAACGAGCCGACGCGCGACGGCAGCCCCTGGCGCCGTACCCAGCGTGGCACGAACCCGCGCCGGCCGCTGCGGCCGTCAGGCGTGCGCCACGTGCCCGCCTCCCGCCATCGACCGGCTCCAGCGCGGCTCCTGACTGCACCAGGCGGGTGCGAGGCGCCGCGGGCGGGCGCCGCCAATCATGGGAGGCTGCCAACGTGTCTCTAACGCGAACTCCGACGACTGCGGAGGCCGCCGCGGTTGCCGTGCCGGCGCCGCGCGAGGCGGGGTGGATGCGCCGCCTGCTGCGCGGCGAGGCCGCCTTCGGCTACCTGCTGATGGCCCCGGCGCTGATCTACCTCGGGCTGCTGTTGCTCTATCCCCTGCTGCTCTCGATCTGGTTCAGCCTGACCGATGCCTCCACCGGCCAGCCCTTCGGCAGCTGGGTGGGCCTGAAGAACTTCACCGATCTCTGGTCGAACGAGACCTTCCGCCTGGCGCTGCGCAACTCGTTCATCTTCACCTTCGGCTCGGAGATCGGCAAAGCGATCCTCGGCACAGTGCTCGCCTTCCTGCTGCTGCGCCGCTTCCACGGTAAGAAGGTGCTGCGCGCCCTGCTCGTGCTGCCCTGGACGGTGCCCGTGGCGCTGACCACGCTCGGCTGGCTGCTGCTCTTCGACCCCACCTTCAACATGCTCAACCGCATCACCGGCGCGATCGGCATCGGCTACCACCCGAGCTGGCTGGGCGAGCCGGTGCCGGCGATGATCGCGATCATGATGGCCAACATCTGGCGCGGCTTTCCCTTCTCCGCCATCATCCTGCTCGCCGGCCTCACCTCCGTACCGCCGGAGATCCTCGAGTCGGCCGCGCTGGACGGCGCCGGCTTCCTGCGCCGCTTCCACTACATCATCGTGCCGATGATCGCGCCGATCCTGTTCATCGGCCTGCTCTTCGACCTCGTCTTCAGCTTCACCGACCTGAGCGTGGTCTACCTGCTCACCAGGGGTGGACCGGAGAACACGACGCACATCCTGCCCGAGCTCGCCTATCAGAACGGCATTCAGGGCGGCGACCTGGCGCAGGGCGCGGCGATCTCGCTGTTCATGCTGCCGGTCTTCGTGATCGCCTGCGTGATCATGCTGCGCATTCTGCGCCGGCGGGAGATCTGATCATGGCCGGCGAAGTTCTTGACGCCTCAGCGCCGGCGCGTGCTCGCCAGGGCACGACCTGGTTGACCCGCGCCCTCAGGGAGTCGATCGTCACCTGGGTGGGGCTTGCGTTCTTCCTGGTGATCGCACTCTTCCCGATCGCGGTGATGGCGGTGACCTCGTTCAAGCAGGGTGGCGACCTCATCGACCTGAAGACGCCGCCGCTCTGGTTCCACCGCGCACCGACCTTCTCGCACTACACCTACCTCTTCCAGCAGACCAAGTTCTTGACCTGGGCCGGGAACACGATCGTGATCTCGTTCTTCACCGTCGTGATCACGCTCATCCTGGCCGTGCCCGCGGCCTACGCGCTGGCACGGCTGCACTTTCCCAACGCGGACAACTTCGGCATCGGCATCTTTCTCACCTATCTCGTGCCGCCCGCCTTGCTCTTTCTGCCGCTGACAATCATCCTCTCGCGCTACGTGAACCTGATCGACACCAAGTGGGCGCTGGTCGTGGTCTATCCCACCTTCACCACGCCGTTCTGCGTCTGGCTGCTGATGGGCTTCTTCAAGACGATCCCCGTCGAAGTCGAGGAGGCGGCGCGCGTGGACGGCTGCTCGCGCCTGCAGGCGATCCTGCGCGTGGTGCTGCCGCTCAGCATCCCCGGGCTGCTGACCGTGGCGATCTTCGCCTTCACGCTGGGCATGCAGGAGTACATCTACGCCCTGACCTTCATCTCCAACTCGCTGGAGAAGCCAGTGACGATCGGCGTCACCAGCGACCTGATCCGCGGCGACGAGTACTTCTGGGGGGAGCTGATGGCCGGGGCGTTGCTGGCCGGCATTCCGGTCGCGATTCTCTACAATTTCTTCCTCGATCACTTCGTGGAGGGCATCAGCCAGGGCGCGATCAAGTAGGACGGCGGCAGGACCAGACCGCGCCGCCACGGCGGCGTTCCGGCGCTGGTCTGCCGATCGGCACAGGCTCAGCGGCGACCGGTCGAGGCGGCCGGTTGCCGGCGTTTGGCACAGCCGTCCAGCCGCGATCCAAGGCGGCGTGACGATGCGAGGAGGCAGATCATGGCAGATGGTCCTGCGGAGATCCGTGCCGAGGCCGCTCCGAGTGCGGAAGTCGTGCCCGAGCCGGCGCCCGCGCTCGAGGGCAGGCTCGATCGGCGCCGGCTGCTGAAGGGGCTGGGCGCCGGCCTGGCCGGCATCGGGTTGGCGCCGCTGCTGGCGGCGTGCAGCAGCAGCAACAATGCAAAGATCACGAAGGCGCCCGTCGGGGCCGCCCCCGCAGGCGGCACGCCCTCGATCAGCGTCTCGAAGGGCGCCTCGCTCTCGATCCTGATGTGGAACCACTTCGTGCCGGCCTTCGATACGTACTTCGACAAGTACGCGAAGGACTGGGGCAGCGCCAACAACGTTAACGTGCGCGTGGACCACGTCGACATCGCGCAGTTGCCGGGCCGGCTCGCGGCCGAGGCCGCCGCCGGCAGAGGGCACGACCTCTTCGCCTTCGCCGCCCAGATCCAGACGCGCCGCTACCAGAACCGCCTGGTGGATATGACGCCGCTGATGGACCCGATGATCAAGGCCTACGGCGATGTGATCCCGATCGGCAAGGCGACGTCGTTCATCGACGGCAAGTGGCTGGGCCTGCCGCACTTCAACGTGATCATCCCGCCGCTGGTGCGCACCGACCTGCTCAAGGACAATGGCCTGAAAACGCCGGTCACCTGGGACGATGTCCTGGCGGCGGGCAAGGTGCTCAAGCCGAAAAACCATGCGGCCGGTCTGGCGATTTCGCACTGCAACGACGCGAACCACAACTGGCGCGCGGTGATGTGGTCGTTCGGCGCCAGTGAAGTGCATGAGGACGGCAAAACACTGGCGCTCGATACCCAGGAGATGAAGGACTTCCTCACCTGGGCGAAGCAGTTCCAGGCCGAGGCCAACTCGGATGAGGTCTACGCCTGGGCCGACGTGTCGGACAACCAGTACCTCGGATCCGGCACGGGTTTCTTCATCCATGACGCGATCAGCGCGTTGCGCAGCCTGCAGGGCAAGAACGACGAGCTGTACAACGCCATCGCCATTCTGCCCGAGATGAAAGGACCAAAAGCACAACTCTCGATGCCGGATCCGCAGGTCTTCGCGATCTGGAACTTCACGCCCAAAGCGAACGTTGAGGCGGCCACGTCCTTCCTCTGGACATACATGAACAACTGGAAGGCGAACTTTATCGCCTCTACGGGCTACAACATGCCGATGTTCGCCAATCAGTTGGTGAAGCCGATGCCGGTGCTGAGCGAGGATCCGAAGTTCGTGGTTATGCAGGACTATCAGGGCGCGCTGCTGCAAACCTACGGCTACCCCGGCCCGCAGACTCCGGCGGCCGAGGACGTGCTGGCGCAGTACATCCTGCCGGACATGATCGGCAAGATGCGCGGCGGCGGCACAGTAGACGACGCGCTCAAGTTCGGACGCGACCAGATCGGGCCGATCTACGCCAAGAACTACAAGTCCAGCCTGACCCCGGCCCCGAACGTGACGGCGGTTCCGAAGTAAGCCGTGGTTTCCGCGGCAGGGCAATTTGACAGCGGGGACAGCGGTGGCGCCGTTGTCCCCGCTGCCGGTGTACGGCGAACAACAGCCGACGTGAGAGCGAGATGATCGCGACGCCGACGCGAGAGCAGGCGCCGCCGCGGCTGGGGCGCCCCTGGCATCGCCTGCAGGAGGCGCTGCCAGGCTGGCTGCGGCGCCACCTGGCGGCCTATCTGCTGCTGCTGCCGGCCTGCGCCCTCGTCTTCGGGCTGATCGTTTATCCGCTGCTCTACACGGTCTGGTTGAGTTTCACCAGCAGCCAGGACTTTTATGGCCCCGGCGCCTTCAACGGCCTCGCCAACTACCGCGAGGTGCTGAGCGACCGCACCTTCTGGGAGGCCGTGCGCAACACCGTCGTGCTGACCGCGATCACGATCGCGCTCGAGCTGGTGCTGGCCGTGGCGACGGCGCTGCTGCTCTGGTGGCGTTTCTGGGGCCGCTCGCTCGTCTTCCTGGTCGTGTTCGTGCCCTGGGTGTTTCCGGCGGCGTTCTCCGGCTTCGCCTGGATGATGTTGCTGAAGCCGCCCTTCCACACCTTCTACACGTTGCAGGCGGTGCAGGTGAAGGACACCCTGGAAGGGCTGTTCGGGCCGAGCGCCTACTACTTCGCCACGATCGTTACCTTCAACGTCTGGCGCTGCTCCTCGTTCGTGGCCGTCTTCCTGCTGGCCGGCCTGAACGGCATTCCGCGCGAGCTGCTGGAGTACGCGCGGCTGGAGTCCGGCTCGGCCTGGCAGCGTTTCCGGCTGGTGATCGCGCCGCTGGTGCGCCGCTATCTCGTCCTCGCCGTGCTCACCTCGATCGTGATCACCTTCATGGACTACACGATCGTCTACGTTCAGACGGGCGGGCTGATCTTCCAACCGCTGCTGGGCACGCTGGCGTACCGCACCGGCATCGAGCACGGGCAGACGGGGCTGGGCGCGGCGATCAACGTCCTGCAGTTCCCCTTCGTGGCGGCACTGCTGTTCATCGGCTTTCGCTTCTTCGAACGCGAGCCGCGGCCGCACGTGCCGGAGCGCAGCGTCGCGCCGCTGCATCTGCAATCATTGCAAACGGCATCGTTGCCGGCGCAGCCAGCCCCCGCGGCGACGCGAGCTGCGCCCGCCGCTCCTGCGCCGCGGCAAGGCCGTCGCGTTGCGCACTATCGCCTGCGACGCGGTGTGCTGCTGGCGCTCGGCAGCGTCGCCGCCCTTGTCCTCGCCGTCTTTCACATCCTGCCGATCTACTGGACGCTGATCTCGTCGATCCGACCGCTGACGGAGAACACGGACGGCAATCCCTTCTGGGCGCTGCATCCGAGCTTGACTGGCCTCACTGAGCCGCTGCGTGATCAAGCCTTCTGGACCTGGATGCAGAACACGGCCGTGATCTTCGGCGTGGCGCTGGTCGTGGCGCTCGTCGCCAGCCTGCTCGCCGGCTACGCGCTGGCACGGCTGCGGCCGCCCGGCGCCCGCTGGACGGCGCGCCTGCTGCTCGCCAGCTACTTCGTGCCGCAGATCGCCGTGCTGGTGCCGGTCTACCAGCTCTTCATCTGGCTGGGCATCTCCGACACCTTCCTGGCCGTGATCCTGCTCTACGAGACGCTGACCGTGCCCTTCTGCACCTGGCTGTTCTACACGCACTTCACCGCGCTCTCGCCGGACACCGAAGAGGCGGCGCTGCTGGACGGCACGCGTGTGCAGGCCTTTCTGCGCCTGACGCTGCGCATGAGCTGGCCGGTCATCATCGCCGCGGGCGTCTTTTGCGTCGGCATGATGGCCTCGGACCTGCTCTACGCCGGCACATTCCTGATTCACCACGACCAGCAGACGGTGACGGTAGGACTGGCGGTGATCTCGCTCGACCTGGGCGAGTTCACCCAGGCGACGGGGGCAATTGGCATCGCCGCCCTGCCGATCGTGCTGATCTGCCTGCTGTTCGCGCCGAGCTACGTGCGCGGCCTGACGATGGCGATGGACGAGGGGGCGTAGGCGCACCGCCGGGCCCCGGTAGATTCCTCTGGCCCTCGATACCAGGGGAAGCCGAGATCATGGCTCGGATGCGCGGTGCCGGCGGCCGGCTTTGGCGCCACCGGCGGGCGTGCAGGCGAGCAGGCGTTACGAGGCACGCGTGCGGGCGTGCACGGTGGGAGTGGCCGCGACGCTCGGAACTGCTTTGCGTGTCATCACGGCTGGGGGTGTCACCACCGCCGGAGCCGTGCTCCGCGTGGCCACTTCGGCGCCTTGCGCCGGCGAGTGCCAGGTGAACGCCGGGACCACGGGAGCGCTCTCGGCCTGAGCCGCGGCGCCGGACGACTGCGCGGCGATCAGGCCGAACAGGCTGCTCGACACGAGCACGCTGCCGACCGCGCTGGTCTGGAGCCAGCGGCGGATGCGCTTGGGGCTGCGGGCGGTGTTCGTCGTGGCCATCGTCGTGGCTCCTCTCATCGCTCCTGTCGTACACCCGGCGCAAGGCGTGGCGGATGCGTCCACCGCGTCGGTGCTTCGTCCCTGATGTCACTGGAGGTACGGGAGCCCATGCCCCGCCGGATGGTGGCCGGCGTTGGCGCGGCGACGTTGTGCTTGTGAGGCACGGCACACTCAGCCGAACGGGCGTGAGAGGGCACAACCCGCCCCAGGCGACCGTGAACGACTCTCTGCTTCGGGCCACACGGTGGAAACGCAGTAGCTGAATCAGGTCGAGCGGCGGTCACTCGCAAGCGTGCGGACGGGTGGCCCCACCGAGCGCCTCAGGGGTAGCCCACGCGGGTGCTGAGCAGCACCAGCACCATCGCGGTGAAGGCGCCGCCGGCGATCACCCCCGGCCCCCAGCGCTGCAGGCGGTCCGGCGTGCCCGCCGCGAGGCGCGTGAAGCGTCGCGCCAGCAGCGCTGCGGCGATGGCGGTGCAGGCGAGGTATAGCGCCAGCATCCAGCCGTGCCTGGTGTCCGCGCCGGTCTTGATGCCGTGGGCGGTGCTGAACACGAACGCCGGATAGCTCAGGAGGTGCAGCCCGTACCAGAGCAGGTTGTGCAGCTCGCGCCGAATCGCCGTGCTGGCCACGACCAACGCCAGCAGGTACAACGCGAGCACACCGATCCCCGTCCAGAACGGTTCGAAGCCAGAGGTGAACGGCACCAGCACGGCGAGCAGGCTGAAGCGCAGGTAGGTATCGACGAGCAGCACCAGCACGTGGACGGCGAGGAATGCGCCCATCAGCCAGGTGAGGAAGCGGTGCAGCGGCAGGATCGGGATCCCCTTCCACCAGGCGCCGCCGGGACCGGAGAGCACCAGCCCCGTCGCTACCGTGAGGAAGAGCAGCAGATAGGCCGTGATGCCGGCCGTCCGGATCGTGTACCAGGTGACGTGCTCCATCGCCGCACCTCCGCTCTCTCCTCGGGACCGGCCTTGCCCGTGGCAGCGCTGCTCAGGCACTGGTGTCGACGAGGAACGGCTGCATGGCCGGATTGACGCGCAGGCGTCGCTCGCGGTCCACGACCAGCCCAGCCAGGTTGTGCCGCTCAAGCAGGGCGAACCCCGCCTCGGCCCCGGCGATCACCACGGCCTTGGCAAAGACCTCCGCCGTCGCGCAGGCCGGCGCGAGCACCGTTGCGGCGAGCAGGTCGCTTACCGCACTGCGGCCGGTGCGCGGGTCGATCAGGTGATGGACCACCTCACCCTGCCGCAGCCAGCGCCGGCGCCCCACGGATGAGGTTGCCACGGCGCCGTCGCGCACCGCCAACACGGCGAGATCGCGGTCCAGGTCGGTCGGATCTTGCACGGCGATGCCCCAGTCGCCGCCGTCCGGGCTCGTGCCGCCTACGCGGATATCGCCACCCGCATCGACGAGGAAGCCGCGCTGATCGCCGAGTTCAGCCGCCGCGGCATCCACGGCCAGCCCCTTGCCGATGCCGCCCAGATCCAGCCGCACGCCGGGCGCCAACCGCACCGCCTGACGCTCGGGGTCAAGCGCATACGACTTGGCAAAGAGCACGGCGATCGGCGGTGCGGGAGGCACCGCCGGCCGCCGCACATGGTCATCGAGTGGCGGTGCGAGTTGCTCGAACGAGCGATCGTAGCCCTCGGCCTCCAGCGCGGACAGGATGCCCGGGTTGTACAGGCCGCCGGTTTGGCGAAACAGGGCATCGGCTGCGGTCAGTGCGTGAAACAGTAGCTCCGGCACCCACGTCCAGCCCGGCCCGGCGCGGTTGAGGGCAGAGAGATCGCTCGCCGGGTCGAAGCGACTAAGCGCGCGTTCATGGACCGCAAACCTCTCGGCCGCCCGCGTGAGCCGCGCCTGCGTGCGGTCGCCGCTGTCTGCCGCCAGCAGGCGGATATCGGTGTTCATCGCCCGCAGGTTCAGTTCGTGCATCGCGGCTCCGGCGTGCCCTGCGGCAGGCAGGAAGGATGGGAAACAGATGTGCACGAGATGGGAGCGTACGTAGCTATCGCCAATCAACGCTCAATCGCCGGCTCCTAGTGTAAAGACAGGAACACGACACGACACCCGGCAAGGCATCCAACGAATTCAAGGAGTTCTCATCATGGCTACCACGAACAGCGCCCGCAGCCCCAAGCGCATCCGCCGTTGGCTCCAGACCAGCGCGGTCGGCAGCGTGCTCGTGTCGAGCAGCCTGTTCGGCCTGATCGCCGCGCAGTCTATGCAGACGACGGCCCACGCCGCCAGCACGGCCACGCAGCCAGCGAGCACCGCTCAGGCCAGCAGCGATACGGCGTCGACCGCGAGCACGAAGACCACGGCGTCGGCCGCCACGGCAACCCCGAGCGTTCAGGCTCGAACCCGCGCCTCATAACGCCTGCGAGCCTTGCTGGCAGAGCAGAGCTCGCCACAACGCCATGACCACGATCGTTCGCTCGCGGCGGCCGCGATGGCAGCCCAGGAGGCGCACATATCTTGCTCACCGCCCGCAGCCTATACCCCTACTCCTGAACACGGGCGACCAGCGCGTGAAGCGCCAGGCGGTCGTGAGTGGCGCATCAAGACGTGCTGAGCAGCGCACCTTCCCCTGGAGTAGAGAGCGGAGTCACCAACGCACAAAAGAGGAGCCGACGAGGGTATGGCGGAGCGTGGCGTCACATGCGCCACCCTGATTACCCCGGTGAGTGGACCCGGCCTGCTCTGGTGCACCGCCGGCGAACAGACGCCCCGCAACGCGTATCACCTCCACTGCTGGGAGCACCGGCGGCAGACCTTCCTGGAAGTCGACACGCTTGCCGGGGCGCGGGCCGCACGCGAGGCCGGGCGGGCTGCGGCCTCGCGTGCGGACTGGCCGCGGAGCGCCTGATCGCCGCTCGTTTAGAACTTGGGGTCGGGTGAACCGTCGTTCATCGCCTGCGGGCCGGCGTGCGCGGGAGGGGTGCCGCCGTCGAAGGGCGTGCCGGTGAGGCTGGGATTGTTCAGCACCGTCTGCGCGTCTTGCAGGCTGGAGAACCACATGCCGAAGTGTTCGAGCTGCGTGCCGGAGGCCGGGCCGTCCTCGTTCTGCGACTCCCCTGCGTTCTCGGCGTTCATCGCGTAGGCCTGCGTCGTGATGCCGTGGAAAAAGGTCGTGCCGTAGCCGTAGGCGTCGGTCTTCAGATCCATACAGTACTGGCAGGCGCCGAACGGCTTGGTCGGACTCTGGATGAAGTAGCAGGTGAAGGTGGTGTTCGGCGGCATGTTCTGCGCCACGACCTGCACATCGTCGGCCAGGTCGCCGGGCGTGATCGAGACCGTGGCCGTGGCGTTGGGAAAAGAGATCCTTGATGCCGCTGGGCACGAGCTGGAACTGGATCGGCGCCGCCTGCGCTCGGGCGAGGAAGCTCTCCTTCGAGCCGTATGGCCCCCAGCCGGCCTTCATCGCCAGCGGCACGCCGGCCGCCAACGCCGCCGCGCCTTTGATCATCGTGCGGCGCGAGACGGGGCGCAGCGTACGCGATTCGATCCTGCCTGACTGTTTTGCCACGATCGCGCTCCTTCCGAAACGTTCGCCTCATGCTTGCAGTACGGCACGAGGGCGTCCACGAAAGGGGTACGGGAGGGTCAGTCATCGCAGATTGCGGGGCTTGCGCGCAGACAACGCACGATGTTGCCGCGGGCGCCGCCGGCAGTGCGCGGGAGGGTTCGGCGCAGCTGCAACACTCCACGCGAGGCAGCCGCTGCGATCCCACGGCTGGGAGAGCGGGGCTTGCCGTGTGATCACACCAGTGCGCAGCCGCCCCGGGCGATCACCGCCTCACAGGACGATGCGGCCAGCACCTCGACCGAGCCTGCCTGAGCGAAGGGCTGCATGAACCGGGTGACGCTCTCCTGATCGGCCGCGTCGACGATCAGGTACAGTGTGTGCGCGTTGTTGACGACAGCCTCTGCCTGGATCAGCAGACCGTGCTGCTGGGCATTGGCCGGTGAGAGCTGACGGGCCAGCATCGGGGCCATCTCGCGGTTTTGGGCGGGACAGCTGCCGGCCGGATGCTGATGCTTGACGACGAAGAGGCTCACTGATCACTTCCCTGTCTAGGGCGTGTCTGGTGAATCACTTGGGGAGCCACAGCAGTAATGCGGCAATCACCACCATGGCGCGGTAGTTCCAGCCTCGCTTGTCGTAGCGGGTGGCCAGGGCGCGGAACTGCTTCAGCCGGTTGTGGCAGCACTC
>DATGEL010000126.1 GCA_035310145.1 Dehalococcoidia bacterium | reverse complement strand
GCGTGCCCGCGATGCGCCACGCGGCACCGGCCTCGGTCCGATCAAGCAACCCAAGCCCCCAAGCGCTCACCCGTGGCGTACCTACCGCTCGTGACAAACTCACGGGACGATTACCCTGACCTTTTCACTGAACCGCGACAGGCGCAACCGTATGTCCGATAGGACGATGCTGTGCGGCGCGTGCCGACGAAGCGGCACTCGGTCCGCGCTTTAGACCCTTGCTTGCAGCTTGCGTTCGAGCTGGGCCGCGATGCGCGTCCAGCCGCGCTCGTGGTCCTCGCGCTGGTCCGCGCCGAGCCGGGCGTGCTCGATCGTCATCAACGTCTGTTGCTCTTCGTGCGCCTCCAGCGTCACGGTCACGACGCTGCCGAGGTCGCCTGTGCGCTCCGAGTTCCAGGTGAAGCGCAGCCGGTTGGGGCGGTCCAGCTCGAGGTATTCGCCGGTGACGTGGGTCACGTCTTCACCGTTCACCATGTCGATGCGCAGCCGGCCGCCGACACGTGGATCGCACTCGACTGTGTCGGCCACCGCGGGATAGGGACACAGGAACTCCGCCAGCGCGTCGACATCGAGCCACTCGTCGTACACCACCTCCGGCGGCGCGGGCAGCAGGCGGGTGACGACCGCCGATCGGGGACGGTGCTCGCTCATGACCGGCCCCGCTTCCGCGCCAGGCGTTCTGCCAGCGCGTCGGCACGCGTCGACCAGAAGCTGGTCTGGTCGTGAATCCAGTCCTCGGCGCTGCGCAGTGTCTCGGGCCGCACCGAAAGCCAGTGCTCGCGGCCGCGCACCTCGCGATGGACCAGGCCCGCGTCTTCGAGCACGCCAACATGGCGCGCGACCGCGGCGAACGAGATCGGGCGCGGCGCCGCAAGGTCGGTGATGCGGGCGTCGCCGGCTCGCAGCGTGACGAGCAGCGCCCGCCGCGTCGGGTCGGCGAGCGCCGCGTACACGCGGTCCAGGACCGTCGAATCCTCAACAATCTTGTTGACCATCTCGCCCTCCCGCCCTATCATATTCAATAGATGCGTTGAGCATCAAGCCCGCGACGATGTGCAGCGCCTCTGAACTGACAGCGCCGGCACCAGCCGGCGACGAGGAGGAACCGTGTCGGACCTGAGCACCCATGCAGTCGTTTCCCCTGGCGAGTGGCTGGCGGCGCGCAAGGAGCTGCTGGCCAGGGAGAAGGAGTTCACGCGCCTGCGCGACCAGCTCAGCCAGGAGCGGCGCGATCTGCCCTGGAAAACGGTGGAGAAGGAGTACGTCTTCGAAGGCGGGAACGGGAAGCGCGGCCTGGCAGAGCTTTTCGACGGGAAGAGCCAACTCATCGTCTATCATTTCATGTTTGCGCCGGAGTGGGACGCCGGCTGTCTGCACTGCTCCTTTTGGGCGGATAACTTCGAGCGCACCATCGTGCATCTGAATCAGCGCGATACCGGCATGGTGGCGATCTCGCGGGCGCCGTACAGCAAGCTCGCAGCGTACAAGGCGCGGATGGGCTGGACCTTCGACTGGCTCTCGTCGTTCGCGACCGACTTCAACTACGACTACGCCGTCGCGTTCACGCCCGAACAGTGGCAAGACGGCACAGGCATTCACAACTTTACGAATGTCGTACGGGACGCAACCGACCACGCCGGCGTCAGCGTCTTCTCCAAGCGTGATGACGGCCGCGTCTACCACACGTATTCCACGTATTCGCGCGGCCTCGACATGCTGAACACGGCGTACCACTACCTCGACCTCACGCCGAAGGGCCGCGACGAGGCCGGCCACGACGACCCGCAGTTCTGGGTGCGCCGCCACGACGAGTACGGCCACTGACCCCACGGAAGAGTCCGTGGCTCGTGCCCGGCGGCATCAGCCTTCTGGGAGAGATACGCATGACACGATCGGCGCTCGCCACAACCCGGCAGGGCAGGCTCACCCTGATGGTGCTGCTTGCCTTCGCGGCGGCGGCATGGGTGGTGGTCGTCTGGCAGGCGGAGCACGGCATGCGGGACAGCATGGCGATGGGACTGACGATGGGTATGAGCCCCGCGCTCTTTCTCGCGCTGTGGACCGTGATGATGGCGGCGATGATGCTGCCAAGCGCCGCGCCGATGGTGCTGGTGTTCGCCCGTGTGGCCGCGGACCAGCGGGCCAGTCGCTTGCCCGCGATGGCAACGGCGCTCTTCGTCGGCGGATACCTCGTTGCCTGGGCGGCGGCCGGGGTGCTCGCCTTCATCGCCGCGGTCGCGGCCGACGGTCTTGGCCGACCGTTCTGCCTGGCTCATGGCGCCTGCGGCGCAACTCGGCGGCGTCAGTCTGCTGCTGGCCGGCCTCTACCAGCTCAGCGCGGTCAAGCGTGCCTGCCTGGCACGTTGCCGCGAGCCGCGCGTTCGTGCTCGATTCCTGGCGCGAGGGCGGCGGCGCCCTGCGCCTGGGGGATGAGGCATGGACTGATCTGCCTCGGCAGCTCCGGCGTGCTCTTCCTGCTGCTGTTGCTGCCGCTGGGCATGATGAACCTCGGCGCCATGCTGCTGCTCACGCTGCTCATCTTCGCGGAGAAAGTCCCTGCCGCTGGGAAGCACGACCAGTCGCGTGACCGCGATGGGGCTGATCGCCTTCGGCCTGCTGGTCATCGTCGTGCCCGTCGCCCCGCCGACGACGCTCTGAGCGGTCTCGCACCAGCGACGCGGTGCGTGTCCGCGGCCATCGCCCTCAACCCCCTTCCCCTTCTCCCAATCCTGGGAGAAGGGGCGATCGGGCGTAGCACGACTCTGTCGGCGTCGGGTTAACCGGAGTGTTCACGGAACGCTTCAGGCTGGATCGTCTCCTTCCCTCCAGGATTGGGGGAAGGAGAGACGAGAGGATGAGGGCCGATGGCCGCGACCTGTATACATGCCACTGGGCGAGCCCGGTGCGCCCCGGAGCAGCTGAGCGGCGTCAGTCGTCGAGCAGGGCCTCGCGCGGGTCGGCGGCGCCGCGGGCGGTCTCGCGCGTCTCGATGCGCAGCGCCGCGGCGAGGCGGCGGTAGGCTTCCAGCGGGTCGCCGTACTTGCGGTGGCCCGCGTTATGCTTCGCCGCCGCCAGCAGCAGCTTTTCGCGCGCGGCTGCCGTGCTGCGTCCGTAGTCTTCGACCAGGCAGAGGCCGATCTCCTGGTTGTGCGGGTCGTTGCCGATCTTCGCCGCGACGCTTGCCAGCGTTCGGCAAAGCGGGGCGCGGTCGTGGCCGCCGTGGAGGTAGGCCGCCGTCCAGGCCACGCTCGCGTCGGGGTCGAGCGCGAGCTGCGCCGCCTCCAGCCGCTGCAGGAGTTGGTCGCCCGAGAGCGCGTCGGAGCCGCGCGGGCGGCGGACGGTGATCGGGCCGTTGCCGGACGTGTTCTGCTGGTGGTGCGCCGCCTGGTTCACGATCGAGCCGGCGACGAACAGCAACTTCACCTGGTGCGGGTGCTCGAAGGTGTCATAGAACCAGCGCAGCGTGCTGGTGTACTCATAGCAGTGCTGCGACATGCTGAAGTTGTTGGGGTGGCCGGTCAGCAGGATCGTCTCGGCCGCGGCGATCTGGATCGTGTCGAGGATCGGCTTCGGCCCGCGCCCGCGCTTCAGCAGATCGGCGATCTTCAGGTTCCAGGCGGGCTCGTGGGCGTGCAGCAGCAGGTCCACCAGCTCGCGCTGCTCGGCCTTGCTCAGCGGCGCCGTCTGCGCGCGCATCGCGCCGTCCCGGCCCTCCAGGACAAGCGCGCAGATGTTGGCGCCCATCTCGTAGCTGGAGTACCAGCGCGGCCCCACGGCGATATCCGGCACGCCGGCGTAGACGACGCTGTGCGCGTTCTCCCAGCCAAGCAGTTGGCCCAGCTCGATCGTGGCGCGGGCGCGGTACGACTTGTGGCCGGTGGTATACGAGCGATTGAAGAGCATGCGGTCCTGCACGTCGATCAGGCCCGCGAAGGCGAGCTGCGCCTGCAACTGCTCGCGTTCCGTGTCGTTCGCCTGCTCCAGCAGGCCCAAAAAGACCCGGTACTGCTCGATCACCTCGCCGCGCTGCACCAGCGTCAGCCAGTGGTTGAGCTTCTCCGCGAAGCTCAGGCCGCCGTCGAGGAACTTCGGCTCCTGGTCGGGCCAGCAGACCTGCGGCGGCGGGGCGCCCGTGGCATCGATCTGGTAGAGGCGCACGTAGTGGCCCGGCGCCTTGCCGATCAGCTGGCTCCAGATGTCGAGGCCGGTGGGTACGTACCAGACGGTCTGCGCCAGCGGCAGCCAGCGCAGCTCGTGCGGCACGCGCGGCAACAGGCGCAGGGCGGCGCCGGCGCTGAGCAGGCAGTGGTCGTTGTTGACGAATTTCACCACGCCGTGGTCGAGGCGCTGGTGGTAGGGCACGTGCGTGTACGGCGCGTGGATGCGCACCAGCTCGCCCGTGATCTCGCTGAACGGCCGCTCGTCCTGCGCCATGGCGTAGAACAGCTCGCTGGCGCCGACCTGGTCGCGGGAGAGGATGCGCTCCTCCCACTCCGCGTAGCGCCGCGCTGCCGGCCGGTCCGTGGTTGCGACCATCGCTTTCGCTCTCCCGCTGCTGGTCCAGGCGCTGAAAAAGCCCGGGCCGGTCTGGCTTCACTCTACCGCCTACCGCCAGACGCTGCCACCGAGTTCGCGGATTCCGCAACTCTCGACGGACACGGAGTTCGCTTTCGGCGCGGTGGCTCCGGGCTTCCTCACGGCAGCGAGTAGCAGACGACGTGCGCCGCCTCGTCGGCGATGTAGAGCCGGCCGTCCACGACGATCGGCGTCTGCCAGTGGTTGCCGCCGATGTTGCCGCCCGCCGAATCCTGCGCCGAGGACCAGAGCTGACGACCGTCGTGCGGATCGCGCGCCGTGACGCCGTCGCCCGTGGTCAGGAAGAGCACGCCGCCCGCGAGCACCGGCGAGGAGCCGCCCTGCCCCAGCCGCCAGGCCTCGTCCAGCCGCGTGACGCCGCTGCCGTCGGTGGCGATGCGGTAGGCCACCGTCGTCCGCGCCGTCACCACGAACACCCAGTCGCCGCCGTTCGCCTGCGTGTCCTGCCAGACCGCGGGCGAGGTGAGGATCTGGCCCTGGTTGAGCGCGATCGCCTGCAGCTCGCCGCCGAGACCGCCCAGGTGCGCGCGGTCGAGCAGGCGCAGCACGCCGTCCTTTCCGCCCTGCACGGCAAGATACGGCGTCTTGCTCTGCGGCTGATCGGGCAGCAGCGCCGGCGCCGTGCTGCCCAGGTCCAGGTCGCGATCGTCGAGCTGCTGGTAGGTTGACGGCGTCCAGCTGTCCAGCAGCCTGCCGGCATCGGCGCTGAGCCGTAGCACGCTGTCGCCGTAGTCCTTGCCGCCGCTGTTCGCGTCGAAGGGGCCGTTGCCGCTGGCGATGTACAGGCTGCCGGCGGTCGGGCCGTCGCCCTCGTCCACCACGACGCCGCCCCGCGCCCAGACCCCGGCCTCGCGCTGACTGCAGGCTGCCTGGCTGCCCGGAGCAGCGCTCGGCGGGGCGAGCAGCGCGTGCTGGTCGCTGCAGAGCACGTTGAAGACGCTGACGGCGCCGTCGGCCAGTCGCACGCTGACGACGTGGCCGACGTAGGGACCGAAGTCGCCGAAGTAGCCGGAAAGCGCGACGTAGAGATAGCCGTTGGCCACGTTCAGCGCCGAGGAGCGCTTCTCGTAGCCGTTGAGGTGCGTGACGACGACGGGCCACGGCGCGGCGGTGTCCTCCTGACCGGTGCCGGCGGCGTAGCGGTGCACGGCGCCGTCGTTGCCCGCGGCGTAGATCCACTGGTGCGAGGGGTCGGCGGCGGGCGTGGCGCAGACCTGGCAGCGCTGGCCGGGAATCTGCGGCCCGCTCGTGTCCTTGCGCCAGACGATTGCGCCGCTCGCCGCGTTCAGCGCCAGCGTGCTGCCGTGCGAGGTGGTGACATAGAGCAGATCGGCGCGGCTGCCGTCGCCCAGCGCCACGGCGTGCAGCAGGATGGGCGAGCCGCCAGTTAGTTCGGGCAGCGCCTGCGTCCACTGCTGCCGCAACCCGCCGACGCCGTTCGGGTTGATGGCAGTTTCATTCGGATTGACGCCGCTGCGCTGCGGGTCGTGGCCGTACACCGGCCAGTCCGTCCCGGTTGCAGATGCTGCCGTGGCCGTTGAGGCCGGCCCGGCCGGCGTGCCGGCGGCGGGTGCGCGAGCAGTTGCGGGACTTGGCGCGATGGCAGCGGGTGTCCGGTCGGCAATACCGGATATTGCCGGGGTGGCGATCGCCGCGAAAGAGCCAGCTTGCTGCACCGGCGTCGCACGGTTCGGAGTCGACTTGCTGCACGCCGCGAGCAGCAGCGCCAGCACCGGCAAAACCATGACCCGTGCGCGGCCGCGTCCCGACATCTCGCGCCTCCGCTACCCATCCGCCCGCGGTGCCGAGTCATTCTTAGCACGCGCGCTCGTCGCCTGCCTCATCCGGTCGAGGGCACAGGTTGCGGGCCGCAGGCAGAGGCGCGAACAGAGCGCTGCCCGCGGATGACCCCGGATCTCAACCATCTCACCGATGCTCGTACAGGCGCATTCCTCCGCCGGTTCCGGCCGGCGGTCGCATCCTGCGCTATACTGCCGGCGTCGGTTCAGATTCCAGCGGAGGCGAGACGATGGTCGGCACCGCGACGAAGCCCGCGCAAACGCTGCTGCCCGAGGCAGAGCCCGCCTCGCTGGGCATCGACCCGGAGCGGCTGGAACGGCTCTACGCCCTGATCGAGCAGCAGATCGAGGAAGGCCGCTATCCCGGCGCGCAGATCGCGATGGCGCGGCAGGGCAAGCTCGCCGCCTTCAAGAGCTTCGGCCGGGCGCGGCTGGAGCCGCACGCGGAGCCGGCCGGCGCACGCACCACCTGGCTGCTGATGTCGCAGACCAAGGTCATTACCGCCGCCACGATATGGATCCTGGTCGAGCGCGGGCTGCTGCGCTTCGCCGACCGCATCGCCGAGCACGTGCCGGAGTTCGCCAAAAACGGCAAGGGCGAGATCACGCTCTTCCAGGTGCTCACGCACCAGGGTGGCTTTCCCGGCGCCGTCGTGCCGGAAGACGCCTGGGCCGACCACGAGCTGCTGCGCCGCACGGTTTGCGACTTCACGCTCGAATGGACGCCCGGCTCAAAAATCCAGTACCACGGCGCCTCCGCGCACTGGACGGCGGCCGTGCTGATTGAGGCGATCACCGGCCACGACTTCCGCGAGGTGATCCGCTCGGAACTGCTCGACCCGCTCGGCCTGGCCGACATCTTTGTCGGCGTGCCGGCGGCCGAACAGGGCCGCTGCGCCGATTTCCACACCCTGCAGGAGGGCCGCATGGTGCCGGCGCCGGGCCGCAACACGGCGGCGTTTCGTGCCGCGGGCGTGCCGGGCGGCGGCGGTTTTGCCTCGGCGGCGGCCTACGCGGCCTTCTACCAGATGATGCTGGCCGGCGGCGAGCTGAACGGCGTGCGCGTGCTCAGCCCGCGGATGATCGACTTTGTCACGCGCAACCACACCGGCGATCGCCTGGACGAGAACATGGGCATGCCGATGCACCGCGGTCTCGGTCCGCACGTGCGCGGGTTCACGCCCACGGTTCGCGGCCTCGGCACGATCGCCTCGCCCAGCACCTACGGCCACGGCGGCGCCGGCAGCTCCTACTCCTGGGCCGATCCGGAGTCGGGCGTCTCCTTTACCTATCTCAGCAACGCGCTGTGCGAGGAGCCCTGGCACACGCAGCGGCTTGACAAGATCGCCACAATCGCGCACTCCGCGATCAGGGAATAGGGAATAGAGGGCGCAGGACGCAGGACGCAGGGATGCAGGCAGGGGCGCACCTTCACCGCTGCTCCGCAGCCATCTTCGGTCGACGGCGCCCTCCGCGCCGCGGGCGCGAGATGTGGCGAGCCGGACCGGCCTCGAACGGTTCGCTTCTGCATCGCCGGTTTGCCCCTTTCGCCTATACGCGCTGGAAGAGCCGCGAATCCCAGACATCTGTGGATGGGAGAGAAGGGGCAGGGGAGTGAAGGCCAACCGTCAGATCGAGCCGGCGGCACTGCGCGATCTGCTCGCCGGCGCCGCGCCGCCCGCGCTGCTCGACGTGCGCGAGGCGGGCGAATACAACACTGCCCACATCCCCGGCTTTTGCAGCCTGCCGCGCCGCCTGATCGAAGCGCGCCTCGTGCGGCTCGTGCCCTGCCGCGCGCACGCGATCGCCCTCTGCGACAGCGACGGCCGCCGCGCCGCCCTCGCCGCGGAGACGGCCGAGCGTATGGGCTACGCCGACGTGACCGTGCTCGCCGGCGGCGTCAACCGCTGGGCCAGCGAGGGGCTGCCGACCGAGTGGGGCAGCAACGTGCCCAGCAAGGACTTCGGCGAGGCGGTCGAGGTGCGCCATCACGTGCCCACGGTCTCGGCGCAGGAATTGCAGGCGCGCATCGCCGCGGGCGAGCAGCTCGTGATCCTCGACACGCGCACGCCGGAAGAGTACCGCCGCGCCTGCATCCCCGGCGGGCGCAGCCTGCCTGGCGGCGAGCTGGCGCGGCACATCGCCGACATCGTGCACGAGCAGCCGGGGGCCACGGTCGTCGTCAACTGCGCCGGGCGCACGCGCAGCATCATCGGCGCCCGCGTCCTGCAACGCATGGGTGTGCCGGCCGTGAGCCTGCGCAACGGCACCTCCGGCTGGGTGTTGGCCGGGCTGGAGCTGGAACGCGGCGCCGGCCGCACCGAGCTGCCGCCGCTCAGCGACAATGGCCGCGCGGCCGCACTCGCCTTTGCCCGGCGCGTGGCGGCCGAAGACGGCGCGAGGCTGATCGGCCCGGACGAGGCCGGCGCCCTGCTGGCCGGCTCCGTGGATCGCTGCCTCTACCCGATCGACGTGCGCAGCGAGGCGGAGTACGCCGCCGGCCACATTCCCGGTTTCTGGTGGTTCCCCGGTGGGCAGGCCGTGCAGCGCAGCGATGATCTGGTCGCCGTGCGCGACGGCACGATCATCTTCGCCTGCGACGACGGCGCCCGCTCAGCGATCGCCGCCTCATGGTTCCGGCAGATGGGTTTCCCCAATGTCTGCGCCCTCGCCGGCGGGACCGGGGCATGGACCGCGGCCGGGCGGACGCTGATCAGCGGCGCGGACGAGCCGGAGGTCTTCGGCCTGCACGAGGCCGAGGCGGCGCTGACCTCGCTGGCGCCGCACGAGCTGAAGGCGCGGCTCGGCGCAGAGCCGCACGTCACGGTGCTCTTCGTCGATTCGAGCGACGCCTTCGCTCGCGGCCACGTGCCGGGCGCGATCTGGCTGCCGCGCGGCTGGCTGGAGCTGCGCATCGCCGCGCTGGCGCCGCGCCTCGACGCGCCCCTCGTGCTCAGCGATGCAGACGGCCGGCAGGCGCCGCTCGCCGCGCGTACGCTGCGCGAGCGGGGCTACCGCGACGTGGCCGTGCTGCACGGCGGCATGCGTGCCTGGCACGCCGCCGAGCTGCCGCTCGAACGCGGCCTCAGCGGCGTGATGTCGGCGCCGGAGGACGTGGTGCCTGCCGGCCCCGACCGCACGCAGGCGGACATCATTCATTACCTGAGCTGGGAAGAGGCGCTGGGCCGCAAGTACGCCTGAGCCGATAACCAGCGTGAGAGTTGGCGTCCGCGGCGCGGCGACTGCGGCCTGTCGATGCGGCCTGCTCTATGACCACGCATGCACAGGTATTGTTGAGTTTCCCATTCTGAAGCCGGCTCGCGCGGCGTATGATCCTTCCCGGCGTGGCTGCGGCCCGCCCAGAGGAGCGGCGATGGCGGCAACGATCGAGTGCGCGGCCTGCGGCCGCGCGAACCGTGCCGGAGCGCGGTTTTGCACCGGATGCGGCGCGGCGATCGAGGGCGCCGTGCTGGTTGGCCGCCCCGTCACGCCACCGATGCCCGCTCACGAACGGCCGACCGTGCCGCTGGAGCAACCGGCGCATCTGCCGGCAACTACCGCCGCGCCCGCGCCGCCGCAGGAGCGGCCGACGGTTCCACTCGAACAGCCGCCCCAAAACGCCAGCCACGCTGTCTCGCCCCCCGGCGATACCCTCGCCGGTGCAGTGCTGCTCGCCGGGCAGGGCGTCGTCCCTTCCGCCGCCGTGCCCGGGTTCGATGCGGCGTTGCGTCCGGCGGCGGTGCAAACCGCGGCAGCCATGAGTACCGTGGCCACACCTGCCGCGCCAGCAAGTGCAGCGGTCGCCGGTGCGGCGCTACCCGGCCCGCTCTCGCGCGAGACGTTCTACGCGGCGCAGCGCCGCTACCGGCGGCGGGCGCTGCTGCTCTCGCTGGTCTGCGCCGTGCCGGTGCTCGCGCTGGCCATCCTCGTCGCGGCGCTGATCAGCCCCTGGCTCTACCTCGCGGCTGCCGTGGCGTTGCGGCTGCTGCGGCTGGCGGGGCCGCTCTCGGGACCGGCGCGCGATCTGGCGCTCCTGATCGACGGCCTCGGGCTGCCGCTCAAAGAGGGCCTGCACAGCCGTCCCGTGCAGACCGGCGCCGTGCTTCGCAGCGCCATCGGCCTGCTCGCGCCGAGCATCGCTCTGATCGTCCTGCTCTGGCTCTGGGTGCGCGTGCTCTTCCGTCACGCGGCCACGGGCGGCACGCTGCTGCGCCTCGGCGCCCGCGAGCCGAAGCCGAACGACCTGGAGGAGCGCCAGCTCGTCAACGTGGTCGAAGAGATCGCGATCGCCGCCGGCATCCCGTCGCCGCGCGTGCTCGTGCTCGACGGCCGGGGAGTCAACGCCGCGGTGATCGGCTCCTCGCACACCGACGCGACCGTCGTCGTCTCGCGCGCCATGCTCGACACGCTTAGCCGCGACGAGCTGCTCGGCGTGTTGGCGGTGCTGGCCGGCTCGGCGGGCAACGGCGACCTCGGCCTCGCCAATACGATTGTCTCCGTCTTCCAGACGATCGGCCTCGTGCTGGCCGGGCGCGATTTCCTCTTCAGCGGTGTGGCGCGGCGCACCGTCTGGCGTTTCCTCGGCTTCGTTTTCCACAACCACGGCAGCCAGGAGCAGAAGGCGGCGCGGGCGGCGGCGCTCTCCGAGCTGATGCTGCGCAGTGCCACCGTGGATGGCCTCGACGACGACCCGAACGCGCCCGCCGGCCAGTCCAAGTCGAAAGACCTCGGCTGGCTGGGCATCATCACCGTCTGGCCGTACCTCGCCAGCGCCATGTTCCGCATGTTCATGCTGTTTTACGAGAACGGCGTGACCGGACCGCTGCTCGGCTGGATCTGGCGCACGCGCCGCTACCTGGCCGACGCGACTTCGGTGCAGCTCACGCGCAACCCGGACGGCCTTGCCCACGCGCTCGTGCGCTTCGAGAGCTGCTACACCGCGGTGCCAGGCGGCGGCTCGGCCTCGCACCTGTTCGTCGTCGGGCAGCACGGCTCGGCCGTGCCGCCGGCGGCGGCCTTGCAACTGCGCGACGCCTGGCGGGCGAAGGCCGAGCAGTTGAAGGGCAAGCCGCTGCCCGAGCGGCTCGCGGCGATGCGGGCGATGCAGGCGGAGCTGGCCCAGCGGGTGCAAGCGGCGCAGGCCGCCGATCCGGCGCTGGCCGCGGCCAGCGCGCAGTCGAAAGCCGGCCGAGGCGAGGACACATTCAAAGACGAGCTGGGCATGCACGGCCTGCAGCCGCCGATCGACAAGCGGCTGCGCAAGCTGCAGGCGCTCGGCGCGCACGTGGACGCGCCCTCGAAGCTGCACAGCCTGCGCCATGCGTCGTTGAAGGCCAGGGCCCTCGTCTTCGGCCTGATCGGCCTGTTTGGCGTGGTGATCGTCGGGCTGCTGGGCGTGGCCGTCGGCCTGATCGTGGTCATGGCCGCGGCGTTCAACGCGCTGCTGGCGCTGCCGGTGCTGGCGATTGCGCTGGCGCTGGTCGAGGCGGCGCTGCGCTGAGCGGCGCCGGCAGAAGGTCACGCTTCGAGGAGGAGCCGGGATGGGCATCGTACTGATCGTCATCGCCGTGGTTGTGGTTGTGCTCGTGCTGGGGGCGATCGCCAGCTACAACGGGCTGATCGCCAGGCGCAACCGGGTGAGGAACGCCTGGGCGCAGATCGATGTGCAGCTCAAGCGGCGGCACGACCTGATTCCGAACCTGGTGAACGCGGTCAAGGGCTATATGCAGCACGAGAGCAGCGTGATCGAGAGCGTGAGCCTTGCCCGCGAGGCGGCGATCGCGGCCGGCGACAACGTACAGGCCCGCGCCGGCGCCGAGAACCAGCTCACGCAGAGCCTTCGCTCGCTCTTCGCCGTGGCCGAGGCGTATCCCGACCTGAAGGCAAACCAGAACATGATGGCGCTGCAGGAGGAGCTGGTTTCGACCGAGAACCGCGTCGGCTTCGCGCGGCAGTTCTACAACGACTCGGTGATGGAGTACAACACGTCGCGCGAGAGCTTTCCGCGCAACGTCTTCGCCGGCATGTTCGGCTTCCAGGATGCGCAGCCGTTCCAGCTCGACGACCCGAGCGACCGCGCCGTGCCGCAGGTCACTTTTTAGGGAATGGGGAATAGAGGATGTGGGGCGGAGGGCGAAGCCCCAGCGTCTCCCCTCTCCCAATCCTGGGAGAGGGGCCGGGGGTGAGGGCCGGTGGCCGGGGGCTGCGGCGGGTGTGACAAGTTGTAATGGGTCAAGTGATTAGGCGGCCTGGGCGAGTTGCGTGGCGTGCTGGGCGCGGAGTGCAACCATGACCTGGCCGCCAGCATCCGACCAGCGTGCCCCGGCCCGCTTGAGCCGCTGTTGGATG
>DATGEL010000125.1 GCA_035310145.1 Dehalococcoidia bacterium | reverse complement strand
TGCGCCGCCAGCCGCTCCGCCGCGGGCAGCAAGTCTTCCACCGGCACCACGGCGTTGACCATCCCCTGCGCCAGCGCCTCTTCGGCGGTGAACATCCGCCCGGTCAACGCGATCTCGTTGGCGAAACGGCTCCCCGTCCAGAACCAGGTGCTGACCCAATGCTGCGTGCCGCCCAGCCCGCGCTGCACCTCGCGGATCTGGAGCTTCGTTCCCTCCGCCGCGACCAACAGGTCGGCGCGCTGCACCAGCGCGTAGCCGAGCCCGAGGGCGTAGCCATGCACGGCCGCGATCACCGGCTTCCAGTTCACCGCCTCGCTCAGCCCGTCGCCGCGGGCGCCCCTGCCGGCGGGGCCGCCCAGGCGGCGCAGCTCCTCGCGCGTGCGCAATTGCCGCTGCTGCACGTCGGCGCCGGAGCAGAAGGCGCGGCCGGCGCCGCGCAGGATCGCAACGAGCAGGCGCTCGTCTGCGTCGAACTCGAAGAAGGCGTCGTCCAGCTCCTGCACCAGCGTGTCGTTGGCGGCGTTCAGCTTCTCCGGCCGGTTCAGCGTGATCGTGCAGAGCGGCCCCCGGGTTTCGTAGAGAATCGTCTCGTAGGTGGCCATGCCGCGCCTCCCGGCGAGGAACGAGGAAATAGCAACGAGGGGACGTTCGCGACGTGTTCCGCCACTTTCGTTCCTCGATTCTATGTCCTCATCTCTATGTCCTCATCCCTGTTCCCTGCCACCTGTCACCTGCCGTGGAACTCCGGCTGCCGCCGCTCGCGCCAGGCGCGGTGGCCCTCCGTCTTGTCCTCGGTCAGCTCCAGCGCCATGAAGCGGAAGAGGTCCACGTAGGAGGCATCCGATAGATTGGGGATCTCCATGCCGCGCAGCAGCGATTCCTTGGTCAGCCGCGCGGCCAGCGGTGGCAGCGCCGCGACCTGCTCCGCGACCTCGACCGCCTTCGGCAGCAGCTGCTCGTGCGGCACCAGCCACTGCGCCAGGCCGATGCGGTACGCCTCTTCCGCCGGCAGAGGGAAGCCGAGCGCCAGCCGCATCGCCTGGCCCTTGCCCACCCAGCGCGCCAGCCGCGTCGAGCCGCCGTAGGCCGGCAGGATGCCGAGCGCCACCTGCGGCAGCCGCCACTCGGCCCGCTCCGAGGCGACCAGCAGGTCGCAGCAGAACGTCACGATGCAGCCGATGCCGATCGCGTAGCCATTGACCGCGCCCACGAGCGGCTTGGGGAAGCGCGAGAGCAGCTCGAACGGCCGCTCGTGCTGCCTGGGCAGACCCTTGATGAAGCCGGCGACGGAATCGACGGTGTGCGTGCGCGGGTCCTTGAGGTTGGCGCCGGCGGAGAAAGCGCGGCCGGACTCGTCGCCGGTCAGGATCGCGCAGCCGATCTCGTCATCGTCCTCCATCTCGGCAAAGTGGCGGGCGATGCCCTCGCTGAAGTCGTTGCCCCAGGCGTTGCGCGCCTCCGGCCGGCTGAGCGTGACGATGCCCACACGGCCGCGCTTCTCGTAGCTGATCGGCATCGGGATTCTCCTTCATACATAGGGCGAAGGGCGAAGGGTTCGGGTTCGGCGCCCTCAGCCGTGTTCTGGTGCTTACTCTTCCAGCCGTGCCAGCAGCTCCTCGATCTGTTCATCTGCGTAGCCGAGCACGTCGCGCATGACGGCGCGGCTGTGTTCGCCCAGCGCGGGCGGCGGCGCGAAGACGAGAGAATCCGGGTGCGAGCTGGTCCAGGGCACGCCGGGATGGCGCCGCTCCGCGTCGGGCGCCACGCGGATGGAACGCATGAAGCCGCGCTGCGCGAACTCGGCGCTGCCGGCGAGGTCGCCGGCGTGGCTGACTATACCTGCGGCGATCCCTGCCTCGCGCAGCCGGCAAACGAGATCGTCCGCCGCCAACTCGCGCGACCAGCAGGCCAGAGCGGCCAGCAGCCGCTCCTCGATCCGCCGGCGGGCGGGAATGGAGAAGAGCGCCGGGTCGTCGTAGCCGCGCAGTTCGGCGAGTGCAATCAGCCCGCGGAACTGCACGTAGCTCTGCACGCTGAACGCCACCCAGCGGTCTTCGCCCAGGGCCGGCAGCACGCCCTGCGGCGTGTGCAGCGGCGAGCGGTTGCCCGCCGGCCGCGCCCGCTCCGGCTCGACCTGCGCCGCGATCACGCCCTCCGGCAGCGTGGTCAGCAGGCAATCGAGCATCGACTGGTCGATCGTGTGCGGGCCCGGCAGGCGGCCCTCGCGCCTCGCCACGAGTGCGGCCAGCAGCGCCGTGGCGGCGAAGAGGCCCGAGACGGGGTCGGCCCAGGTGCCGGCGATGCCCCGGCCCTCCTCGCCCGGGTAGCCGCTGATCGCCACCAGCCCGCTGTAGGCGTGCAGCGAGTTGCCGTAGGCGACGTACGAGCGCTCCGGGCCGCTCTGCCCCAGCCCGCCGATGCCGATGTAGATCGCCTCCGGGTTTGCCCGTGCGATCGCTTCGGGCGTAAAACCCATCGACGCGAACTGGCCGGCGCGAAAGTTCTCGATCACGACGTCGCTGCGCGCGATCAGGTCGAGGCCCGCCTGCACGCCCCAGGGCCGCGTCAGGTCCAGCTCCAGGCTCTGCTTCGAGTAGTTGAGCGCGTGGAACTGGCCGGCGTGGTCGATGTGCCGCTCGCCGAGATACGGCTCGAAGCGGCGGAACTGGTCCGGCCGCTTGCGCCACTCGACGCGGATCACCTCGGCGCCCAGCGTCGCCAGGATACGAGTGCAGATCGGGCCGACCAGCACGCGGCTGAAGTCGGCGATGCGCACGCCGGCCAGCGCGGTCACGCGCTCGCTCATACCACCCCTGCCTCGCGGAAGAAGTCGAAGTCGTCCACGTCCATGCCGAGCAACCGCAGCGCCTCCAGCGTGTGCTCGCCCAGGGCCGGGCTGCGGCCGTGCGCGGAGACGGGAGCGCCGTCGATCAGCCAGGGATTGGTCGGCAGCAGCACGCCGTCCGGCTCGGAGGGCGCGAAGAAGCCGCGTGCCCGCTCGTGCACGGAGGCGAGCACCGCTTCCATCTCGCGCACGACGAACACCGGCACGTTCTGCGCCTGGCAGCGCTCCATCACCTCCTGCGCCGGCGTGTCCTTGAGCTCGTCTTCGAGGCAGGCGCGCAGCGCCTCCCAGTGGGCGCTGCGTGAAAGCTGCGTGGCGAAGGCGGGCAGGGCGGCCCACTCCGGCGCCCCGAGCGCCCGCAGCAGCCCGTCCCACTGGTGCTCCTCGATCATCGAGATCGAGACGCGGCCGTCCTTGACGCGCACAAAGCCGGCGACGGAGCGCGTGGGCCGGCCGGCGGCGCGCAGGCGGCTGGGCACGATGCCGGCGTACTCCCACCAGGGCAGGTTAAGCACCATCATCGAGGCGGCCGCGGCCTGCAGTGACACGTCGTTGCGCACCGTTTCGCCCGTGGCGCGGCCGAGCGCGAGGCCGTGCAGGAAGGCGATCGCGCCGTAGAGCCCGCCGACGTAGGACGCCTGGCCGCCGCCGGCCAGGTCGAGCGGATACTCTCGCAGCGGATCCTCGACTCGGCCGGGCGTCATGTAGCCGATGCCGCCCTCGAGCGCATCGACAAACTCGCTCTCCGGTATGTCCGCGTGCGGCGCCCCACGCGAGGAGATGGTGACGATGCTGCGCGGCGCCGTGGGGCACAGGCCGGCGCCACCCGGCTCGATGCGGCCCCAGGCGGCGCGGTCGGCGATCACGCCGTCGGCAGCGTCAGCGAGGCGTCGCGTCAGCTCCTGGCCGTCCTCCAGCTCCAGGTCAACCGAGACACTGCGCTTGCCGCGGGCGAGGAAGGCGAACAGGCCGCCGACGCCGTTGGGCAGCAGCGGCCGCCGCCGGCGCAGGCGGTTGCCGCGGCCAGGCGCCTCCAGCAGCCAGACTTCGGCGCCGAGGTCGGCCAGCAGCTTGCCGGCGAAGCCGACAGCGCGAGACTCGCCCGCCTCGATCACGCGCACGCCGCTGAGGAACGTCTCGGCCATTCGCCGCACTCCCCGCACGCCGGTCTCTGATCCGGACGCCAAGCGCTACGCTGCGTCCGTGCCGGCGCCGTGTCAAGCATCGCGCAGGCTTGCCGAGCAGGCTGGCTGCTGCGCCCCCGGCGCACCGGCACCGTACAATACAGGGTGCCGGCTCCCCTCGCCAGCCAGCCCCCGTAGCTCAGCGGAAAGAGCAGCGGTCTTCTAAACCGTTGGTCGCAGGTTCGAGTCCTGCCGGGGGTACCGCGTTATAGGCGTGAAATCCTCTCGGGACCGAGAGGAGTTCGTTCGCATCCGATGCTCGGACAGCGATGTTGACAGCTACCCGGTACCGTCCCGCGTTGCGAACAGGTTGTTGACGAACGCCAGCGCCCGGTCTTCCATACGCTCAGTCGCATGCGCGTATAGGTCGAGTGTGATGGCGATACTTTGGTGGCCGAGCATGGCCGATACCTGTTTCACCGATACGCCGGCCTCCAGTGCCAGCGTCGCGAAGGTGTGCCGCAGGTCGTGAAACCGGATAGCCGGGCAGCCAGCCTGTGCGAGCAGGGGAGCGAAGTCCCGCTTGAGCAGGTTTGAGGCTTCGATGAACCGCCCGAATTCGTTGGCGAACACCAGGTCCATGTCCGACCACGCCGCGCCGGCCGCGAGCCGCGCGGCGTTCTGTGCGGCCTTGTGCCGGCGCAGGGAAGCTACTGCTTCGTCGCTCAGGGGTACGACGCGCCGGCTACCCTTCGTCTTCGGGTCTTGCAACGCGAGGCCCTCAGCCTTCGTACGAGGCAAGGTGTAGCGGATGGTTATCGGCGGGCGCCGTTTGCCGCTCGTCTTGCCGTCGAGGTCTATGTCGGCCCAGTGCAGCGCAAGCAACTCGCCCTCGCGAGCGCCAGTGCATACGGCCAGGACGAACAGGGCTTCGAGACGGTGTCCCTGTGCCGCGTCGAGCAGCGTGGTCACCTGCTCGCGCGTAAGCGTGTGCATCTCCGCGTGCTGGGCGCGGGGTGGGTCCGCCTGCACAGCGACGTTGCGCACCGCTAGCCCCTTGCGCACGGCCCCATTGAGCGAGTTCTTTGCCACCGCATGGATGTGCCGGACGGTGGTGGCCGAAAGCCCTCGGTTAAGTGCATCAGCGTACACATGGTTGAGCTGTCACTGATCACGGTAATTGGCTCTCCCGCACTTCCGGTGAAGCCTCGGTTCCGTAGAATGTTCTCCGGGCTGCTTGACCGAAGCAGGGAGGAAGGCGGCCATGCTTATGACGGCGACCGTGCCGGCCGCGCTGGGCATCGCGATCGTCGCCATCGATGGCCGAACGCCGGACACCATTGGCATCGCCCTCGCCTCGACGTGGGATGCGGTGGCCTGCTTGGCCTGCGGCACCCCCGCCCGGCGCGTGCTTACAGATGGTTTCAAAACCGGCGTTCAGGTGCGATCGCACACCTACAAGCGGGAACTCGAGCCGGTTTTGAAACCATGTCTTAGTCGCTATCGCCGCACGCTCGCCGACCTCCCCTGGCAAGGACTCGCCGTCCGGCTCAGCCTGGAGATGCGGCGGTTCTTCTGCGACTGCGCCGTCTGTCCCCGGCGGATCTTTGCGGAGCCGTTCCCGGGTCTCGCGCCCGCTCGCAGCCGACGCACCGCCCGGCTCACCGCGCTGTACCGCGCCGTCGGCCGCGCCCTCGGCCGCGAGCCGGGGGCACGCTTGGTTGGGGAGCTGGGGCTCCCCATTAGCCCGGACACGCTGCTCCGCCTCATCCGCGCGCGGGAGATGCCATCACCCCAGGCGGTCCGCGTGCTCGGCGTGGATGATTGGGCCGCGCGCCGCGGCCAAGCGCACGGCGCCATCCTGGTCGATCTGGAACGGCGCACGGTCCTGGATCTGCTCCCGGATCGGGAGACCGAGACGCTGCGGGTCTGGCTGGCTCAGCATCCCGAGGTCGCGATCATCAGTCGCGATCGCGCCAGCACCGGGAGCGAGGCGCGCTGGTGGATCGCCCTCGAGCAGCAGAACCAGCGGCGTGTCGGCCACGTGTTGCCGATTGCTGGACCTTCATCATCGGGAGTGCGGGAGAGCCAATTACCGTGATCGGTGACAGCATGGCCCAGCAGCAACTGCAGCTCGAAGGGATTCCCGCCGGCCCGCAAAAACTCGACACCGAATGTATGCCGCATGCGGTGCGGATGCGCGCCCAGCACCCCGCCGCGCCTCCCCAACCGCTCGAACACCTCGCAGAGCGCATCCGGTGAGAGCCGCTTGCCATACCGGCTCGGGAAGAGCGGACCCGGCTCCCGTCCGCGGAACAGCTCAACAAAGTCCGCTACCTGGCGCCGCGCGTCCAGACCGAGCCTGGCAACCCGCTTCTTCCCGCCCTTGCCATGCTCAACGCGCAGCGTCCACCCATCCCAATCAAGATCGGCCAGGTCGAGCCCGACGAGCTCGGCGGCGCGCAACCCCGTATCCGCCAGCGTCAGCACGATCGCCCCATCCCGCGCGCCGATCCAGACCTCGCCATCACACGCGCCGAGCAGCTGCTCCACCTCGGCTCGGGTGAACGGCCGCACCGGATCGCTCGCCGCCCGCGGCCGCCTCGACGCCTCCAATGGCGAGCGCGCGATCAGTCGACGGACCACACACCAGGTAAAGAAGCGCGCGACCACGTTCAAACGGTCCGCGACCGTCGTCGGCTTGGCACCCCGCGCCCGCAAGTGCTGCGCATACCGATCCAGATCCGCCGGCTTCCATTGGCGCAGATCGTCCGGCAGCCCCAGCTCGGCCGCACTCCGCTTAAGCATCCCCAGCCCTTCGCGGTAGCCGGCGATCGTCTTCGGCGAGTACGGCTTCCCGCGCGCCGACAGCGCCCCGCCCTCCAGATGCAGCAGTTTATAGGTTGCCCAGGCGCGCCAGCGACGCGGCCGGCGCATCCTCACGCTGCTCGGCCTCAACACGATAGCGCCGCGGCCGCACCGCGTGCTGCGTGATCGACTTAGTTCCGCGGGAGAAACGGCTTAGGTCCGGAGCGAGCCGGCGTCGTGGCATTGTTCCGCTAGCGCGGCGAGCACCACCAGGGCAGGACGAGCGAGCCCACGCGAGCGGGGAAGCGCTGGCGAGAGCGTTCGGGAGAAACGGTCGGGGCGGCCCGATTCGAACGGGCGACCTCTTGAACCCCATTCAAGTGCGCTACCAGGCTGCGCTACGCCCCGTGCCTCGCATTCTAGCCCAGCAGCGCCGTGACCGGCAAACGCGGGCCCGCCGGCCCGCGCGATGGCTTGAGCGGCGGGCGTACACTGATGGGGGGACGCTGCTTCATCGCTCAGTCAGCTCAGTTACACCGAAGCCGGAGTACGGCCATGCCCAGCGGCCGAATGGCGCCGAATCCGCTCACCCGCGCCCACCCACCGGCGCATTGACGCCCCGTCGACCCGGCGGACGGTACGCCCGCCATGAATCCCGCCACGGCCGGGGAGGTGCGCTCGCGCCGTCGCTTCCTGCGCGATGTGGGCGGCGGGACCGCCGCCGCGCTGCTCTCGGCGGCAGGGGTCGCCTGCGGCAAGCCCGCCAACAGGGCAGATGCTGCCGCCGCACGGCGCGCCACTCCCCGCGCGGCCAATCGTCAGCCCGTTTCCGCTCTGCTCGGTTTCGCTTTCGGCGCCGCGCAGCAGGACGTGACCCTCTTTGATCCGGTCACCCGGCAGGCTCTTGAGACGCGTCCGCTGGGCGCCACGGTCACCTGGCTGTCCAACGAGCAGCGCTTCTGGGACGGCCGCTCGATCTGGACCTTCGACCTGCCCGCCAACCAGGTCGAGGCAATCGCTATCGATCCGCGCACGATCGCGCTCACCCAGCGGATCGCCACTGGCGGCCGCGGACCGGCGCACGGCCTAGTGCTCACGCCCGACCGCACCACTGCCTACGTCAACATCGCCGGCGACAACGCGATCGCGGCGATCGACCTCGCCGCCGGCGAGGTCAGCGGGCGTGTCGACACCGGCCACTTCCCTTGAGATATCAATCTCACGCCGGACGGTCGGTTCGGCTTCACACCAGAGCGCGACCAGGACACCGTTTCGAAGATCGACCTCGGCATGCTGACCGTGGTCGGAACCGTGAGCCTCCCACCCGGCAGCAAACCCTGGATGCTGCGCGTCACTCCGGACGGCGGGCAGGTGTGGGTGCAAACCGGCGGCGCCAACACCAACGTCGTGCTCGACGTGGACACGCTGGCGGTGCTGCAGACCACGCCCGCCGGCGGCTCGCCTGTCGAGGCTGCCTTCCAGCCGAACGGCGGGGCGTACGGCCTGATCACGCACCTCTCCGCGCCGTTCGTGCTCGTCCTGGACCGCACGAGCGGCGCCGAGGTGGCCCGCATCGACGTCGGCGCGCCGCAGGCGAACGCCAGCTTCGCGCCGGACGGAGCCACCGCCTTTGTCAGCGTACCCGGCCGGGACGAGGTCGCGGTGATCGACATGACGGCGCTCGCCGTCGCCGCGCACATTCCCACCGTCCGGCAGCCGATGGGCCTTGTGCTGCTCGATCCCTCCGCGCCGTAGCCACAGTATGTATCCTAATACGACTGATACTCGCTATTCGATGGCTACTATTGCTGAACCAGACTGTCGCGGTTCAGTGAAAAGGTCAGGGTAATCGTCCCGTGAGTTTGTCACGAGCGGTAGGTACGCCACGGGTGAGCGCTTGGGGGCTTGGGTTGCTTGATCGGACCGAGGCCGGTGCCGCGTGGCGCATCGCGGGCACGC
>DATGEL010000124.1 GCA_035310145.1 Dehalococcoidia bacterium | reverse complement strand
TTGCCTGGCAGGAGCGGCGCAAGCACCGCCCACGCTGCGTCCGTCAGTTCTCCCCGCCCGACCATGCCCAGCTCCTGTGGTGTGCACACCCTCCTGCACAGGATACCGGGCAACGGGTCCATTCATCAGACAGACCCTAGTCGCGGCACGGCGCAGGTTTCGAAGATCGTTATCACCCGCGAGCAGATAGGCCGCGAATCGCTGCCGTATTAGGCGCCGAGCAGCTCGACGGTGTTGCCGTCGGGGTCTTGCAGCATGGCGATCCAGACGCCAGGGCGCGCCTCGCGCAGCGGGATCGTAAAGCTGTGGCCCTTCGCCTCCAGCCCCTTCACTACGCCGGGCAGGTCCTTCACGCTGATCGTGAAGTAGCGGATGCCCGCTTGCGCCTCGCGCTCGCGCGGGCCAGCAGGCGGCGGGCCGTCGTGGTATTGCATCAGCTTCAGCACCGTGTCGCCGATCTGGATGCGATGCATCGTGCGGTTGCCGGGAAACGCCATCTCGCCCGCCTTCGGTAAGCCAAGATCGTCGCAGTAGAAGCGCACGCAGGCATCCACGTCCCGCACCAGCACCCCGAGGTCAATGCCGGGCTTCGCGATCTCCATCGTCTTCTCCTTGCTCACCGCCAGCCTTCCGCGGCGGTAGCGAAGCGCATGCTACCGCGATCACAGCGACAGTTACCATGCGCCCTGCTCGCGCAGCTCCGCGATCTCCTGCCAGGAGAAGCCGGCCTCCAGCAGCACCTCTTCGGTGTGCTGGCCGACCTCCGGCGCAATGCTGCCGGGATTCGATGGCGTCTCGCTGAAGCGGATCGGGCTGCCGATCGCCGCGATCCGGCCCCACTGCGGATGTTCAACGTCGATCAGATAGCCGTTCGCCCAGACCTGCGGATCTGCGGCCACCTCGGCGTAGTCGTGCAGCGGCGCGTACCGCTGGCCCTCGGCGCGCAGCCGCGTGCACCACTCGTCGGTGCTGTGCGTGCGGAAGATCGCTTCCAGGAGTGAGTAGAGTTCCGGCCACCTCGCCTCGCGGGCGCTGCCCTGGCTGAAGCGCGGGTCGTCGATCAGGTCGGGGCGCTCGATTGCCCGGCAGAAGCCGGCCCACAGCGGCGCCCGCGCCCCGGCGATGGCGAGGTGGCCATCGGCGGTGGCGAACACGCGCCAGACGCCGCCCACGGCCGGGTGACCGCGGTTGGCGCGGCCCGGCACCTGCCCGGAGAGCAGATACTGGGTGATCTCCGTCGCCTGCGACCAGATCTGCCCGCCGAGCAAGGAGACATCGACGCGCTGGCCGCGTCCCGTGCGCTCGCGCGCGTACAGCGCGGCCAGCACGCCGGCGGCGAGGTTTTGCGAGGCGGCATGGTCGGCGATGAACGCGCCCACCGGCGAGGGGAAGCTGCCGTCCTCGCCCGTGGTGCTCAGCAGGCCGCCGGCCGCCTGCCCGTTGATATCGGCGCCCTCGCGCTCGGCATCGGGGCCGACAGGGCCGAAGGCGCTGCCGGTAGCGTAGATCAGCCGCGGGTTGAGCGCGGCAAGGTCGTAGTAGCCCAGGCCCCAGCCGTCCAGCGTGCCCGGCTTGAAGTTGCTCAGCAGGACATCCGCTCCCTGCGCGAGGCGGCGCAGCACGGTCTTGCCGGCCTCCGTGCGCAGGTCGAGCGAGATGCTGCGCTTGCCGCGGTTGAGCGCGTAGAACATGGCGCTGCGCGGGTCGTCCGCACTTATCACCAGGCCGCGGGCAAAGTCGCCGCTGCCGGGCAGCTCGACCTTGATCACGTCGGCGCCCAGATCGGCCAGCAGTTGGCCCGCCTGCGGCCCCTGCACAACCATCGACACATCCAGAACCCGCACGCCGTCCAGCGCTCCCATGCTCTTCCCCCGCACGCCTGCATCGTGTGGCCTCATCATACGGTCGTGGTGCGCGGCCTGAGGGACGGGTGCGAGCCGCTGCCAGACGTTGACCCTCCCCAGGCAAAGCCCTAGCATCGTGCACGCCGCCCATTGCAGGCGACGAGCGTCGAGGGCACGGCAGGTGCGGCGGTTTCCGAGGCCGGGACCGACCGCGCCGCCAGGCCGTGCCGGCGGAGAGGACGAATGGCGTACGACAAGCCGATTCCCGACCCCAGCCCGCACACAAAGCCGTTTTGGGAGGGCGCCAAGGCGGGAAAACTGATGCTGCCGCGCTGCACGAGTTGCAATCGCGTGCACTGGTATCCGCGGCTGATCTGTCCCTACTGCCACGCGCGCGAGATCGAGTGGATCGAGGGCAGCGGCGAGGGACGCATTCACACCTTCGCCGTGCAGCATCGCGCCTTCGGCGGCTGGGCGGCCGAGACGCCCTTTGTCACGGCCTACATCGACCTGAACGAAGGCGACCGCATGGCCACCGTGCTGCGCGGCGTGGACGCGACCAGGCCCGAGTCGATCAAGATCGGCGCCAAAGTGCGCGTGGAGTTCGAGCCGGCCAGCGAGGATGTGCACATCCCCTTCTGGCGAGTCGTCTGACGTTCCGGCCCGCGGCCGCGGCGAGAGGCCAGGCTGCTGCCGGCCGACTCGGCGCAGACATCAGTTAACTGCTGAGAGAAGAGGACGCGCAATGCCAGGTGAGCTTTCCCGCGCCGCGGCGATCGTGGGCGCAACCGAGGCGAACGAGATCGGCTACCCGGAGCCGCCGCGCACGTCGCTGCAACTGCACATCGAGGCGATCAAGAACGTCAGCGACCAGACCGGCATCCCCATCTCGCGCATCGACGGCATCTTCTCCGCCGGCTGGTCCTCGGAGCTGGCCGAGCACCTGGGCCTGCACCCGAAGTACATCGACACGACCGCGGTCGGCGGCTGCTCGTTCGAGATGCACGTCCACCACGCGCTGGCGGCGATTCACGCCGGCATTATCGACGTGGCGCTGATCAGCCACGGCGAGGCGGGCTGGTCCGCCCGCGCCAACAAGGGACGCGGCACGGGTGGCTTCCGCGGCGCGGGCGATCCCTGGGCGCCGGGCACGCAGTTCACCACCGCGTACGGCTTCTCCGGCGCGCCCTCGAACTACGCGCACGCCATGACCCGCCACAACCACCGCTACGGCACCACGCCGGCCGACTTCGCCCACATCTCCGTCGTCACCCGGCAGTGGGCGATGCTCAATCCGCGCGCGATCATGTTCTCGGCGGAGAGCAATCCGGGCGGCGGGCCGATCTCCGTGGAGGACGTGCAGAAGGCGCGGCTGATCGCCTGGCCGCTGACGCTGCTGCATTGCTGCCTGGTGACGGACTACGGCGGCGCGGTGCTGATTGCGAGCCCGGAGATCGCGGCCAGTGTGAAGACTAAGCCGGTCTGGATCGCCGGCGCGGGCGAGAGCATGAGCCACTCCAATATGCTGGAGATGGAGGACTTCACCGCGACCTCGGCCGCCGCCTCCTCCGCCACGGCCTACAAGATGGCCGGCATGGGCCCGGAAGACATGGAAATGGCGATGATCTACGACTCGTTCACCGTCACGGCCGGCATCACCGCTGAGATGCTCGGCCTGGCGCCACGCGGCGAGGGCTTTCGCCTCTGGCAGAACGGCGACGCCGCGCCGGGCGGCCGCCTGCCAATCAACACCAACGGCGGCGGCCTCTCCTTCAACCACTCCGGCATGTACGGCATGCAGCTGCTCGTCGAGGCCTACCGCCAGCTCTCCGGCACCGCGGAAGACGGCGTCAACGGCCTGAAAGGCAAGCAGACGAAGGCCCGCTCCTGCGTGGTCAATGGCACCGGCGGCAGCCTCTCCACCACCGGCACGCTGGTGCTGGTAGCGGACTGAGCGTCGTCGGGCCTTCCCCAGCCACGGGGCCGAATGCACGTGTTGCCTGCGCGCGGCGCTTCACCGGTTTCCGTGATGCGGGCAGGCGGGCGAGAGAAGGAAGCGAAGCCGGGACTGCGCCGGCGCGCGGAGCGTCACATGGCAGCGATCGAACGCGGGCGGCCGTGCGCCCGCGCCGCCGGCAGGTGCACGGTGAAGGTGCTGCCCTGCCCGACGCTGCTGGCGACCTCGATGCGGCCGTGGTGGCTCTCCGCGATCCACTGCGCCAGCGCCAGTCCGAGTCCCGTGCCGCCTTCCTCGGACGATCGCGCGTCGTCCGTGCGGTAGAAGCGCTCAAATAGGTGCGGCAGGTGACTGGCCGCGATTCCCGGCCCCGTGTCGCTCACGCGGAGCACGCCGTCGTGGCCCTGCCGCTGCGCACGTACGCGGATCGCGCCGGCGGCCGTGTAGCGCACCGCGTTGTCGACCAGGATCAGTACGAGTTGATGCAGGCGGTCCTTGTCGCCCCAAACCGCGGTCTCGGGATCCGCCTCGATCTCCAGCGCAACGCCCTTCTCGGCCGCCGCCGGCTGAAGCTGGCGCACCACGGCCGCGCCTATCTCGGAGAGATTGACCGTGCCGAAAGCCAGCGCCGCCTTCCCCTGGTCGGCGCGCGCCAGCGTCAGCAGATCGGAGACGAGCCGGGTCAAGCGCTCGATCTCGGCGATAATGTCCGCCACCACGTCCTGGTAGTCGGCGAGCGGCCGCTCGGGATGCCGCGTCAGCAGTTCGGCGTTGGTCAGCATCACCGTCAGCGGCGTGCGCAATTCGTGCGAGGCGTCGCCGGCGAACTCACGCTGGCGGTCCAGGGCAACCGCGATTGGGCGCAGGGTGCGGCCGGCGAGCCAGTAGCCCGCGCCGGCCGCCAGCGCCACACCGATCAGCCCGGCCAGCAGGGAGATCAGCGCCAGCCGCGTCACCGCCGCATTGACGAAGTACTGGGATCGCGCCACCTGCACGATGCCGACCGTTTGCCCGCCGCGCACCACGGGCAGACTGTAGACGCGCACGGCGCCGCCCTGCACGCGGATCGTCGTGTACTGGCCACTGCCGCTCTGCAGCGCTCGGACGGCGCCGGCGTTGTCGGGCAGGCCGGGCAGGGTCTGGTCTCGGGGCGGCGTGATCTGGCCGTCGACCACCGGCATCACGTACTCGAGCACGCCCTGCTCTTCCAGGTGTGAGCCGTGCTCGTCTGGCCGCGGCCGGTAGCCGGGGCCGGGGCCGCTGGGCGACGGCGGCGGGCCATCCGGCACGCCGGCGCCGACGGCGCCGGCCCGCAGCTGCAGCTCGCGGTCGTCGGTGGCGTGCGCTTCTCGCACGGCCAGCACGCCGATCGCGCCGGCGACCAGCACGACCGTAACGCCAAGCAGCGCCGCGTAGAGCAGCGTCAGGTGCCAGCGCGCCCGCGTAAACATCGAAGGGGACTCATTCCCGCAGGGCGTAGCCAACGCCGCGGATCGTGTGCAGCAACTTCTTTGCGAAGCCCTGGTCGATCTTGTCGCGCAGGTAGTGCACGTAGATATCGACCACGTTGGAGATGACCTCGGTATCGTATCGCCAGACCGCGGCGAGGATCTGCGTGCGCGTCAGCGCCTGGCCGGGATGGCGGAGGAAGTATTCGAGCAGGGCGAACTCGCGTGCGGTCAGCTCGATCGGCTTGCCGCCGCGTGTGACCTGGTGGCGCAGTAGGTCCATCTCCAGGTCGGCCGCGCTCAGCCGCGCCTCCGGCAGCTCGTCGGTGCGTCGGCGGCTGATCGAGCGCAGGCGCGCCAGCAGCTCGATCGAGGCGAACGGCTTCACCAGGTAGTCGTCCGCGCCGGCATCGAGCCCTTCGACGCGGCGCTCGACCGTGTCGCGCGCGGTGAGCATCAGGATCGGCGTGGCCACCCGTGCCCGCCGCAAATTGCGGCAGATGCTGACACCGTCGCGGCCGGGCAGCATCCAGTCGAGCACGATCGCATCGTATTCGCCCGCGCGCGCCAGCTCTTCGCCGTCCACGCCGTCGAACGCCTCGTCGACGACGTAGCGCTCCTCTTCCAGCACGCGGCGCAGCGCCCGCACCAGCCGCCGATCGTCTTCCACCACCAGCACCCGCATCGCTCACCTCTGTGAGCACAGTCTACGGCCGGCAAATGTGAGGCGGATGTGAGCAAGATGAGGATCCTCGTAGCCGTCGCCGGCCCAACCATCCAGGCGCCGGTGAAGCGGCTGCGTCTCGCGCTATTGCGCCGCCGCCGGCGTGGGCGAAGCCGTGGGCCGGCGCTGCGGCACGGGCGTTGCCACCGTCGCATCGCCGGGCAGGACCAGCACCGCGGCGGGGTTGCCGCTGTTGTCGAGCGCGACCGCCAGGTGATCGCCGCCGTGGATCTGCTGGGGCGCCACCGAGGTGAGGCGCCGCAACGGGCTCTGCTCATCGAGCGCCACGCTGACGCTGCCCGTTCGCCCGGCAAGCTGCACGCTCTTGGCGCTAACAGCCGTCACCAGGCCGTAGGCCTCCGGCGCCTGTTGCGCCGAGGGATACGCCTCCCAGCCGGTGAAGCCGCCGGCGCTCTTGGGCGGCAGCGCCCCTGGCTGACCAAGCTGGGCGGCGGGAATCAGCACCACCAGCTTGATCGCGAAGGAGTTTACCAGGTTGGGTACGCCGCCGATCGTCAGCCCGTCGCCGACGGCGATTGCGCCAGGCGCGGCTGGCAGCAGCGCCTCGATGCGTGTCTGGGGGCCGAGCGTGAGCTGCCGTGGCTTGGCGCCGGGAGCGGGCGCCAGGGTCACGGTGTTGCCCGCCACCTCCTGCACGTCGCCCTTCAGCAGGTCGGCTCGATACTGCAGCGCCGGTAACGGCGGCAGCTTCGCGGCCGCGTTCGAGCCGCCGCCCCGCAGCGCCAGCAGCGCCAGGAGCGCGACCATGACGAGCAGCGCAAGGACCGCCGCAGCGAGGATCGCGCGCATTCTCCACGGCGCGCCACCCAGCGGGACGCCGCTTGCTCCCGCAGCCACCCCACACCTCCGCCCCGTCACGCCCTTCATGGCGCCTCAACGTCACGATAGCAGCGCCGCGGGCGAGGGTCACGGCCGGCACGGCCGTTGCTTCGCGGCCGCGGAAGATGCTACCTTCGGCGCGCCGGAAAGAGGATCTGCGCGCCCATGCTGCTCGCCGTTCTGGCGTTGGTTGTGCGCCGCGCGCTCGGCAACTGGCGGCTGCTCGCGGTCGTCACGGCCGGCGTCGTCTTCGCGGCCGCGCTCACCTCCAGCACGGCCATCTATGCCGACGCCATCCGCGACCTCGGCCTCAGCCACGCCCTGCGCGGACAGCCGCAGCTCAGCCTTGACACGATCGTCACCAGCACCAGCGCCCGCATGGCCGCCGCGGAGGATGCCTCACGCCGGCAGAACACGCAGGGCATCGCGCACGCCTACGCCGGGCACTGGCTCAGCGGTCCGGTCGAATACGGCCGCAGCGCTACATTTTACCTTTCGCCCCCCGGCCAGCCTGCGCCCGTCGCCGACAACCGGCCGCGCAGCTTCCTGCAATACCAGGACGGCCTGGCCGACCACGTGCGCGTGACCGACGGCGCCCTCACGCTGCACACCGATCCCGCCGCCGATCCCAAACAGCCGCCCACCGTGCAGGCCGTGATCGGCAAGGTCACCGCCGATCGGCTCAAGGTGAAGGTCGGCGACCGCTTCGATCTGCATCCCTACTGGCACCTGGAGATGGCGCCGATCAGCGTCGTCGTCGCCGGCATCATCGAGCCGAAGGATGCGAACGAAGAGTACTGGATGGGCAAGAGCGACCGCTTCGAGCTGCTGAGCCAGTCGTGGGACACTTATCCCTTCTTCGTGGACCGCGACACGCTCGAAGGCACGGTCGCCGCCTACTTGCCCGACATCGAAGGCGATTTCACGACGCTCTTCCCCGTGAAGGCGAGCGGAATCAACGCGGACAACGCCACCCGCGCCCTTAACGGCTTCGACGGCATGGAGGCGCAGCTTCGCGCACAGATCCCGCGCACCACGATCAACACGGTCGTGCCGGAGACGATCTCGACGTATCAGAGCAAGCTCTTCTTCAGCCGCCTGCCGCTGTTCGCGCTGATGCTGCAGGTCGTCGGCATCGTGCTCTACTACATTGTCATGGTTTCCACGATGCTGGTGGACCGCCAGGCCGGCGAAGTCGCGCTGCTCAAGAGCAGGGGCGCCAGCACCCGGCAGATTGTCGGCGTCTACGCGATCGAGGGCGGCATCATCGCGCTGCTGGGCGGCGTGCTCGGGCCAGTGCTGGCAGCCGCGACGATCCGCCTGCTCGGCCCCACGCCGCCCTTCCACGACCTCTCCGGAGGCGCCCTGCTGCGCACACACATCTCGACCCAGGCCTGGCTGCTGGCGGCGCTGGGCGCCGGGCTGTCGCTGGCCGCGCTGCTCTGGCCGGCGTACCGCGCCAGCCGTTACAGCATCGTCGGCTTCAAGCAGGCGCTCTCGCGCCCGCCGCGCACGCCGGCCTTCTTCCGCTACTACCTGGACGTTTTCCTGATCGTCGTCGCCGCGGTGCTCTTCTACGAGCTGCGGCAGCGCGGCTCGCTGGTCACGCAGCAGCTCTTCGGCAACTTGAAGACCGATCCGTTGCTGCTGGTGACGCCCACGCTGTTCATGCTGACGATCGCCCTGCTCTTCCTGCGCCTGTTCCCGCTGGCGCTGCGCCTCGTGGCGCGGCTCTTCGGCGAAGTCAGCGGTCCCAGCGTGCTGCTCGGCCTCTGGCACATGGTGCGCAGCCCCGTGCACTACAGCCGGCTGATCCTGCTCCTGATCCTCGCCACCAGCCTGGGCATGTTCGCCGCCGGATTCCGCGCCACCCTGGACCGCAGCTACCGCGACCGCGCCGCCTATCAGGCCGGCGCCGACCTGCGCGCGGAGGGCGTGCGCGAGCCGCTGCCGCTCTCCGGCGGCGACCTGGCGGCCAAGGCGCAGCAGGCGCTCGGCGCGGCCGCCGTCTCCTCCACCGTGCGCGAGAACGGCAGCTACAGCCCGAAGCAGTTCCAGCAGGTCGATGCCCAGCTGCTCGGCATCGACCCGGCGTCCTTTGATTCCGTCGCCTACTGGCGCGACGACTTCAGCGGCCATTCGCTGAAGGGCATGACCTCGGCCCTGGCGAAGAGCCGGCCCGTGGCGCTTCCCGGCCTGCTGCTGCCCGACGGCGCCCGTGCGATCGGCGTCTGGGTGCAGGGCTCGGCGGCGACGCAGCCCTATCAGATCGCCGTGCGCCTGGTGGATGCCAGCGGCCGCATCGTCGACTATCAGCTCAGCAACGGACGGGCCACGCAGCCCCCGCCCGGCCAGTGGACGTTTCTTTCCGCGCGGCTCGACCAACCGGGCGCCGGCTTCACCTTCCGGCCCGGACCTCCGCCCGCGCAGCCGCTGCGCTTCATCGCCCTGTACACGCGCTCGCGGCCGATCCAGACGGCCGAGACGGTGCAGGACTACTTCGACGATCTGCAGGTCTCCACCGACACGGCGCTGCAGGCCGCCGGCGGCTTCGCCAACGGGACGGTCGTCACGGACTTTGAGGACACCAGCGGCTTCGAGCTTGTCGGCGACGAGTCGACACGACCGACGGGCGACAGCTTCGGCCGCTCGGACAAGGCCGCGCACGGCGGCCAGTTCTCCGGCCTGCTCACCTGGACGCACGAGGCCATTCCCGTACACGGCGCGCGCATGAAGGGCGACGGTCAGCCGGTGGCGGGCTACGCCAGCCAGGAGTTCATGAAGGCGGCCGGGCTGCACAGCGGCCAGACGATCCTCATGTACATCGACCGCGCGTACGTCGACGTGCGCATCGCCGGCAGCTTTTCGTACTTCCCCACCTACACGCCCGGCAGCGGCCAGAACCTGCTCGTCGTCGACATGGCGCGCCTGCAGTACGCGACGATGCGCGTGCCGGAGGCCGGAGACGGCACCTACGCGAACGGCGTCTGGGCCAGGGGCCCGGACCCCAGCATTGACTCGCTCACCGCGCTGCGCCGCGCCGGGCTGAGTGCCGACGAGATCAGCAGCGTGGCCGAGCTGCGCGCCAGCCAGCAGCGCGACCCGCTGGTGGCGGCAAGCTGGGAGGGCATTCTCTTCCTCTCGTTCGCGGCGGTGCTCCTGCTGGCGGCGCTGGGCTTCGTCGTCTACTCGTTGCTCTCGGCGCGGGCGCAGGCGCTGGAGTTCGCCGTGCTGCGCACCATGGGCCTCTCGCGCCGGCAGATCGTCTTCGTCGTCAGCTTCGAGCAGCTGTTTGTCACCGTGGCCGGCGTGCTGGCGGGCACGATCCTCGGTTTCCCGCTCAGCCGGCTGATGATCGGCTACATGGGCATCACCGAAACCGGCTCCAAGGTCGTGCCGCCGTTCGTGAGCAGTGTGAGCTGGCAGGCGGTGGCCTCGACCTATGTGGGGCTGGCCATCGTCTTTGCCGGCGCCACCGCCGCGCTGGCCACCCTCTACGCCCGCCTCGCTGTCTCCCGCGCCCTGCGCCTGGGAGAAGGCTGATCCCCGCCTCGTATACTTGAACCTGGACGGCCGCCGGCGTCGCATGCAGGCCAGCGGGAAGGCAGGCGATGGGCATCAGCGCGGAAACCTACGAGCGCGTGGCGCTGGAGGACGGCGATGCGACATGGGAACTGGTCTGCGGCCGCCTGCGGCAGAAGCCGCCGATGACGACGGCGCATAACCGCACCGCGCGCCTGGCGCGGCGGCAACTCGAGCGTCAACTGCCGGAAGACCACTTCGACATCGCCGAAACCGCTCGCCTACGAACCGGCGGCGGTTCGTTCTACGTTCCCGACCTGGTGGTGATTCCCGCCGGCCTGCTCGCCGCGGCGCTCGCCATGCCGCGCGAGCTCGAAGTCTACGAGGCGCCGGTTCCGCTGGTCATCGAGGTCTGGTCGCCCTCCACGGGCGACTACGACGTAAGCGAGAAGCTGCCAGAGTACCAGCGCCGCGGCGATGCCGAGATCTGGCTGATCCATCCCCACGAGCGCTGGCTGAGGGCCTGGCGCCGGCAGGCAGATGGAGGCTACACCGAGACGCTGTTCGGCGGTGAGGCATCCATCGAGCCGGCGGCGTTGCCCGGCGTGCGGATCGAGTTGGCGAAACTGCTCGCCTGAACCCGAGGTACACGCGCGCCGAACAGGGTTCGACGGCGCTCGCGAACGGCGTATAGTGGGCACAGCGCAGCGCGCGGCGGAGGGGCGGATGACGTCGGGTCTGGTGGATGGCGCGATCGGCGCGGCGCCGTGGCAGAACTACTACATTTTCTGCGAAGACCTTTTCAAGATTTACAAGATCGCCGACCTCGAGGTCGTGGCGCTGCGCGGCCTTGACCTGCGCGTCGAGCCGGGCGAATTGATGGCGATCGTCGGCGCCTCGGGCTCGGGCAAAAGCACGCTGCTCAATATCCTCGCCGGGCTGGACGTGCCCAGCGCCGGCCGCTGCTACATCGGCGGCCGCGACCTGCTGGCGATGTCCGACGCAGAGTTGATCGACTACCGCCGCAGCCAGGTGGGCTTCGTCTGGCAGCAGACGGGCCGCAACCTGATTCCGTATCTGAACGCCCGCGAAAACGTCGCCGTGCCGCTGACCCTCTCCGGTGTGGGCCGGGCGAAGGCGCGGGCGCGGGCAACGGAGCTGCTCGACGCCGTGGGACTGGCGCCGCGCATGCATCACCGGCCGGAGCAGCTCTCCGGCGGCGAGCAGCAGCGCGTCGCCATCGCCGTTGCCCTCGCCAACGAGCCGCCGCTGCTGCTCGCCGATGAGCCGACCGGCGAGCTGGACTCGATCGGCGCCGACGATGTCTTCCGCGTGCTGGCCGACCTGAACGAGCGCATGAAGGTGACGATCGTGATCGTCACCCACGACGACGCCATTGCGGAACGCGTCAACCGCGTGGTCACCATTCGGGACGGGCGCACCGCCGTCGAAAGCTTCCGCCGCATCGAGCTGCACGCTGGCCGCATCGAGTCGCGTCACGACGACTTCGCCGTGGTCGACAACACTGGCCGCCTGCAGATTCCCCGCGCTATGCTCGAGCAACTGGCGATCCACGACCGGGCGCGGCTGGACTTTGCCGGCGACCGCGTGGAGGTGCGGCCGGAGCCGAAGCTCGAGGAACGCGGCATGGCTCACGACGTACCCGGCTTCCCACCGGAGGAGCGGCGCGCATGAACGGCATGCGCGTCGAGCTGGACGCGGTCAGCCGGCGCTATCAGACCGGCGGCGTCGATATCTGGGCGGTGCACGACGTCTCGCTCACGATCGAGCCCGGCGAATTCGTCGCCGTGATCGGCCGCTCTGGCTCGGGCAAGACCACGCTGCTCAACCTGATCGCAGGGCTGGAGCGGCCCAGCGCCGGCGCCATCCGCCTCGACGGCGAGGAGATCAGCGCTCTCCCTGAGAAACGGCTCACCGCCCTGCGCCGCAAGCGCATCGGCTTCGTCTTCCAGTCGTTCGGCCTGCTGCCCCTGCTCTCCGCACTGGAGAACGTCGAGCTGGCGCTGCGCATCGCCGGCGCCGGCCGGCGAGAGCGCGGCCGCCGCGCCCATGAAGTGCTGGAGATGATGGGGCTTGGTCGACGGCTGCATCACCGGCCCTATGAGCTTTCCGGCGGCGAGCAGCAGCGCGTCGCCATCGCCCGCGCCATCGCCAACCGCCCGGCGCTGATCCTGGCCGACGAGCCGACTGGCGAGCTGGACTCGGTCACCGGCCTTACGATCTTCCGCGCCCTGGGCGAGATCGCCCGCGGCGAAGGGATCACGATCATCACCAGCACCCACGACCGCGCGGTCATGGAACTGGCCGGGCGCGTCGAGGAGCTGGCCGATGGGCGCCTGCTGCCGCACGAGCAGCGCTCGCTGCTGCGCTACGCCACCTCCCGCGAAGGCCGCGGCCCAGCGCTCGCCGGCCCGCATCCGCTCTCTTCGCCGCTCGGCCAGCGGAACGAGGCCGCGGATGGGCAGGAGCCCGCAATCGGAGCAGTGCCGGCGTCCTCGACTGAAGACCATATATCGGCCGAGCCGTTGGCGCGCTGGGCGGCGCCCGCCCGCCGCGGCGTCGCGGAGCTGGAGGCGGAACGTCCCGCGGCGGAGCCGCCTGCTCTGCCGCCCGGTTCGGCCGACGAGCCCGACGCCGAGATCAGCCGCTGGGCGCCTCCGGAGCGACGCGGGTCGGCCTGAAAGTCGGCCCGCCGCCCGCGCGGAATCCGCCCTGGGGCCAAGCTCGGCGCGGCGCCACGTTCCCGGTCTGCCGACAGCCCGACTTCGCCGTAACAAAATCTGACGCATTGCGTTATATTTTGGTGACGACGGTCGGCCGCCATGTTGGTTGCGCTTCGGGTACCGAACCGATGGCATTCGCAGCCGCCGAAAGAGGAGGCCACAGTTATGTGGAGCGTCGCGCGGCTCGCGGCGGTGACGTTTGCACTCACGCTCGGCTCGCTGGCGGTAGCCAGCGCCGCCGGGCCGAGCATCACCGTCAAGCCCGGCACCTTCGTCGGCACGGCAGGCGACTGCGGTCCCGCCAGTCCCCCGGCAACCGATGCCGTGGCGTCCGCCTGGGTGGCGGGGCAGGGTCTGCCTGACGCGGGCGGCTCCAACCACGCGCTGTATCTGCAAAAGTTCGGGGCGACGTCCGACTGCTCGGCCGCGCTGGCGTCGGTCTCCGGTGTCTCCGGCATCTCACTCACGGAGCTGGGCTTCGACGTGCGCGACGACGGGCACTGCGGCGCCGGAGCGCCGCGCTTCGACGTCATCACGATGGACGGGGTCGATCACTTCTTCGGCTGCTTCTACGGCACGCACACGCCGATCGCGCGCGGCTGGACGCGGGTGCGCTTCGCGCTCGGCGACGCCTTCCCGCCCGTCACAGCGACAGAAACCGTGCAGTCGATCGAGATCGTCTTCGACGAGGGCACGGATGTTGGCTCGGGCTTCGTCTACATCGACAACATCGACGTGAACGGCACGATCGCGGGCCAGCCCGGCCTCGCGCAGTAGCGCACGAGCGTGCATCGCCCGCCGCTCCGCCCGGCTGCCGCGGCTGATCGGCCAGGCCCGTGCGGCGCCGATCCGGTTCCGCCGACGGACAATAAATCACCCGCGCAGCAAATGCGCGGGCAGGAATCGGGGAGAAGGGGAACATCGCCATGCAGATTCGTCACTTACTGGTTGCCGGCATCGCCGCTGGGGCGCTGCTGGCGCTGCCCGCCGTCACCGCCGCCGCGCCGCCCACGCGCCAGTACGGCCCAATCACCACGGTCAACGACCCCGACTCCGGCACCTGCGGCAACAACTGGGCCACCGATGCCTTCAAGCGCCTCTTCACCGCGAACACCGTGCCGAACAGCGACGGCAGCTACAGCTTCGATGAGGCGTTCATCGGCGGCAGCTTTGTGACCTCGGCCGGCGCCAGCCCCGGAGCGTGCGAAACCTTGCCGGGACCGACAGGCAACGGCCACACCGTCGCCGCCGGCGTCAGGGGAGAGTTCTCCGGCTCCTATCGCAACGTCACCGTCAGCGGCGGCACGTTCAATCCCGCTGCCGTCTGCACGCAGACCAGTTGCGACAACACCACCGACTTTGTCCATACCGTGTACGGTCCAGGCGCAAGCTTCAGCGTCAGCGCGTTCTTCTTCCAGTACCAGACCGCGCAAAACGGCGACTGGACGAACGCCTCGCCCGACCTGGGCGGCAATAGCGGCGATATCTTCAGCAACTGAGCGGGAGGCGGCCTCTGACGCGGCAGGCCCGGATCGCGCGATCCGGGCCTGCCGCGCTGCACCGCGCGTCGTTTCAGCCGGCCAGTCTTGCCAGCCAGAGGCCGGCCGCCAGCGCCAGCAGGATCACGGCGATTACTTCCGGCGAGTACGGCTTGAGCCGTGTGCGTGCCGGCGCGGCGCGGCGGATCGTTTCGTCAATGCGGCTGCGCACGGCCTCTCGCTTGAAGATCGGTTCTTGCCTCCGTTCGCGCTCCCGCCTTTGGGCCTCCGTCAGATCGCGGCGAGAGTCGCGCAATGCGAGCCAGGCGCTGCCGCCGGCGATCAGCGTGACCAGCACGGCGACCACCAGCCCCAGCACGTTCAGCACGGTCACGTGCTACCTCCGTCGTGCCGCGTGGGCATTCCCGTCCAGTGTACCCATGCGGCACGCCTCGTGGATGCCGCCGGGGACGTAGCCGCGGTGAATCGGGCTGCGCCGGTGCTTGGCGCCGCGGCGAGGCGATCGCCGGCCCGCGGACCGGCGCGGCGTCTCAATAGAGCGTGGTGCGGTAGCCCGTCTCGAGGCGCGCGTCCAGTTCCTCGACGGAGCAGTCCTCGACGCCGAGCTGATCGCGCAGTATGCGGCCCAGCGAGGGCAGCGTCTCGCGCGGAAGGTGCCGGCTGGCATCCCAAAGCCGCGAGCGGCGGAACGCCTTGGCGCAGTGCAGGAACGCCTCGCGCACCTCGACCACGATCGCCAGCCGCGGCGCCTTGCCGCCCACCGCCATCGTGGCTCGCAGGTTCGCTTGCGTGGTGATGCAGGCGCGGCCGTTCACGCGCAGCGTCTCCTCGACGCCCGGCACAAAAAAGAGCAGGCCGACCTGCGGATTCTCGATAATGTTGCCGAGCGAGTCGGTGCGGCGGTTGCCGGGCCGCTCAGGCAGCGCCAGCGTGTGCTCGTCCAGCACACGCGCAAAGCCGGGCACATCGCCGCGCGGCGAGACGTCGCAGAAGCCGGCGGCGCTCGCCGTGCCGAGCAGCGCGAAGGGCGAGTGGGCGATGAAGGCGCGGCAGTGTTCGTCCAGCCGGCCGATGTCCTTCGCCTTCGCCAGCTCCGAAGGCTCGCCCACGATCGCGTGCAACTGCTCGGGCGTGGCGACGATTTCCGTGATGCTCGAAAACGCGGTCGCGGTCTCCGCCGTCATCTGCTCACCTCTCGCGGCGCTGCGCACGCCGGCGCACATAGTGTAACGGCTGCGAGCATGGCACGGCGGCGAACCCACGGAAAAACGGCCCTGCCAGCGACCGCAGCGCCGGGTGTGATCGATCACGCGATCTGGACCACTTCGATCCTCGAAATTGGCCCACCCCCTGTGGGTATCCGGCTGGGTAGCGGACGCTGCGCCCGCGGCGGTCTCAGGCCACACGCTCCTCCGTGCGCTGGCGTTTGGCCAGCG